>NZ_JBFUID010000075.1:0-26469 GCF_056402055.1 Pseudomonas sp. P4_C4
GTTTGGCCGAGCGCCCAGCGACATCCGCTTCAAACCGGCCTGCCAGTACATCGCCGTCCAACTGATCGTGATGGCAGCGGCCAATCCGGTTTCAGCCACAGGGAGGCGATTGGCAGAGTTAAGGGCAGGTGTTGGGGGAATGTTTCTGGATCACCGCCCAAGGCCTTCGAGGCCAAGGACGGTGAAAATTTCAAAAACCCGGTTTCCGGTGGACCGTAAGGCTGCTCCGCTTAAGTGAACAGCATTACGATCTGATCGGGGCTTTTTTTATGAGGTAGGAAAACTCTTACTCGCAATCTCGGTAGTAGCTAAATCTCCTACATGTATTCCAGCACCTTCTGTATTGAGGGCCATTCCAAGCAGCCCTAAGCTCTACTGCAGGTGCCTAAGAAACGCCCAACGTAGAAAGCTAGCCAATTGCACAGACGAGCAGTCACCCTTGGTGATCTATCGTACGGCTGTGTGAGGCTTTTGCTCGTTGGAGCTTCTTATGTCCACTCTACGTTGGGGTCAGGCCCGCCAAAGTCCAAACGTAGAGGTAATGGATATGCCTGAACACAACCTTCTCGTCACTCTCCGAATCATGGAGATCGGTCATGTCTGATCTCTTTTCTGTAACAGTCTTCACCCGCCACAACCTTCCTCTCCATGCCCTCCTCCTAGAAAACCAACCATGGTTCTGCGCCCGAGATATCGGCCGCTTGATGGGTTTCCATCTAAGTGAACGCATGGTCAACAAGCTAGACAAAGACCAGCACCGCACGCTTTGGATTGAGTATTACCGGCAACCGGAAAAGCAGTTGATGCTCAGTGAGTCCGGCGTATATGCGCTGTTGGTGTATCACTACGCGCCAGGAAATCGGTTGCTGCGTGAGTGGATCACCCATCAAGTGGTGCCGGCCTTACGTGATGCGGAGCAG
Organism: Pseudomonas sp. P4_C4; assembly: GCF_056402055.1. NCBI lineage: Bacteria > Pseudomonadati > Pseudomonadota > Gammaproteobacteria > Pseudomonadales > Pseudomonadaceae > Pseudomonas > Pseudomonas sp. P4_C4. Next base: position 921 of record NZ_JBFUID010000075.1, read on the forward strand.
TCGAGTCATTCGGATCGGCCGATGCTGAGTTTATTGGATTGGCCGGAAATGTCGCTGAGCCTGCTGCACTGGCAGGATGAGCCGTGGATTCGGTTGCGGGATATGCCTTGTTTACTGCTGGGCCAGCGGCAAACGTCTTGGTGGCGGAAGGTTTCGCAGTTTTTTCTGTTTTAACAGGTTGTCGCAAAAAGGGTGCAACCTTCTGCACCCTATATTGACTTAGCCCGCCGAACATCCAATCGACTCACCACTGGTCTTCTGTAACCACTGAGATTGCAGTGGAAATCCCTCAGGCCCACCTATCAAGATGCCCTGTTCCAAATCAAATGGCAGCACCCAGAGCTTAAGTTGTGGTGCGAATTCGAACACCTGCAATGGGGCATCAAACGCAGCTTGTTTTGGGTAGATCAGCACCAACTCCCCATTACCCGATAGATATTTATGACCATAGGCAAACAACTGATAAAAATCTGATTGTTTCAATCCGTAGTTTTTATACTCTCCCGATGAACTCAGCCGCTTCCACTTTGTGTCGAGCACCCAGCTTTTCTGCTGATGGTGGATCATCAGGTCCGGCCGCAGCTGAAAGAAGTTTTCATCCCTATGTTTACACAGGTGTTTGCTGCGGGTTTGGGTGAGCAGTCGCGCATCATGTAGCAGGTCCCTATTTAGGCTCGCAGCTACATAACGCTCAAATAGCTTTTCCATAGGGAATAACAAGCTCATGCCGTGCCATTCCCCAGCGACTGCTAAAGGCATCTGTTGTTTGATGATCAGCTCGCACCATGGTTTCACCGGTGCGTAGTGTGCCATCAGTCGCTCGTTACTCCATTGCTTGAAGTCCTGCTGCACGTTACGGCTTGTAGGCACCTCTAACAACACGGTTCTTAACTCATGAGCCAGTCGCCAGTTACCAGCATCCTTTGTTGCTTTGCAGACCTGATCTAACGCGAATTTGATTAAGCGATTCTCTGGTCGGTCGGGCAAATAAATTTCATGTCGTATCTGGAAATGGTGTTGTCGACCAGGGGGTTGGCGCATTTGCTTGACCACATCTAACTGACCACGCAGGAATCGCTGTTCCTCCTCCACTCGCTGGTAGTCAAAGCGTAGGCCTCGATTGATCAAGTGATCCAAAGCCAGTAAGAATCGACCCATGACCCATTCGCTCAGTGGCGCATCGAAACTCTGAAGATCCGCCGCACCGACTTCACGGGTGGGTAAATCTAGGGAAGCTTGGATCATGCGCCTCAGCAACGCTCTGCTCTGCTTGATGCAATCCTCTCGCTCGAAATGCTTGGGAAGAATTTCAAGGCGCGTACCACAGGGGGTTTCCAATACGCCGACGTAGTTGTCGAGCTTGAGCAAACAACGATTCTCAAGCTGAACCAGCGCAGCCCCAGCGCTGCTGAAAGAAGCATTTAATTTGCACAACCAATCGAAGGCGGAAACTGATACTTGAGCGATATCCAGCGTCGGCGCAGTGATGTTATCTGTCGTCAGCCTTGCGTATTCACGGACCGTGATGACGGGTTTCACACCGTCACACCTTTCAATGCACTGATAACTGCCTCACCGAGATGACGGGTATTAAACTCACGGCCACTTGAATGGTGTGTTATCAGGCCATGCTCTGCCGCTAGGTCGCGCAATATAGGCTTAGAGGGGCGAACAACCTTCCCAGCCTGTAAAACCTCGATGGAACCGCTTTCGAGTTGTCGAATCTGGATATCGCCTTTTTCAGCTTCGATAGCGTCCCGCAGCTTTGGAGGTGTTGCTTGGTGATCTATGACCCCCCAATAAGACTCGATCCGGGCAAAAGCCTCTTCATTGATAAGCCATTGGTTATTTTGGTTGTTGAGCACCACTTGATCGCCGAACAATGAATCGGGGGTGAATGGTGGCTGTTCGATAAAGCAATTTTCAGGGGATTTTCGATGATCGTTGAGTACCCACTGAATCCGCTGCCAATCTTCAAAAAAGTACTCTTGTAGCAACGGAAGCACTTGCTCGCGAAAGATTTGCCCCAACCGTTCCAGCGTTCGATCACTCACTAACGGCATGAAATACGCATGCCCTAAGCAATGATCTCGATCAAGCAGCATCTCGATTCGCTGATTCATCACTATCAGGAGTTGGGCAACATTGAGTTCGTCCACGGCAATATCTTTCAGCAACTCCGGCTTAGGCGGCATTTCACGAAAAGTGAAACGACGACGCAATGCGATATCTAGGCTGGACAATGAACGGTCAGCAGTGTTCATAGTACCAATTAGATAGACATTGCTTGGTACGCTGAAATGCTGCTTCGAGTATGGCAGTGTAACTCTCAAAGCCTCATCGGCTCCCGCGCGTTTGGAAGGTTCGATTAACGTGATCAGCTCACCAAAAATCCGAGAGATATTGCCGCGATTTATTTCGTCAATGATCAGTACGCGGGCATCATTTCCCGGAGCTTTTACCGTTACCGCTGAGTGGTTAGACGAAACCTTCAAGAGGTGTTCAACCAAGGCGGGCAAAACATTGAGATAACCATTGACCAAGTGTGGATCAAGCTTGGTTTCCGGTACTTTTTTAAATAAGAGCCGGTTGCGTATATCTGCAATGGATAAACGACCTTCTCGCACATAGCCTGCAAGCGTACTCAGAATACTCATACCTATAGGCAATTGGTTACCTTTAGGTTTACTTAACTCCACAATATCGGCAGAAGCATGGGTTACAACGTAACCGGTTCCGAAGTTATCACCCAGTTTAAAAAGCTCGCTCGGGCCAACCTCTGTTGTAGCAACCGAAGATTCAGCACCCAGTAGTTGAGCCAGCTTACTGCGGTCCAACGATCCAGGACTCAATTCGTAAAGCGTGCGCTGGGTGAACTTTCCATTCATGAGTTGATCATGTGGCAGGGCCGGTTCATAAATTCGTAGCCACTTCACCGAGCGGCATTGGCCGTACTCGAACTCACGATCTTCGCCACTCAGGCATCGGTACTCGCCAGTCACCTCTCCAATCGCCCGGAACTTACTATTCCCTTCGGTCACTACCAGCAAATCACCAATTTTCATCTTCAGCAGAAAGCTGTAAACGGCGGTAATCCCATACGCATTTTGAGGTAGAACCTCGCCTGCCTCCGCGAAACGTTGGGCTATGTCTTCCCTACTCTTGCAACCACTGAAATCGATGCACCCGCCGTAACCAAGCAAGGCATAGCTGTTTTCTTTGCACTCATCAAAAATGTACGCATCGTCTCCGTGAATGTTGCCTAATGACATTTTCCAGACGCGACGCTGCTCAATGTCCATAGGCGCTGGCGCTTGTTGGGTGACTTTAGCGCTGGCAGTGGTACACAAGTTTTTGAACACACCATCAACAACTTCATAGCGCAATTGCCCGTCGTCTCCGCTTTCCGCACGTAGGCCTTCAACGAAGTCTTCGTAGCTGAAGCTTTGATGAAACGTGACGAACTCGACATGTCCGTCTGCGGCTAACTCATCGAAGCGCTTTTTCAGCGCAGCCCGATTTTCTTTGTTGGTCTGAAGAAACTCAGGAGCAAGGATTTCTAGCGCTACCTCGATGGTGGCGAAAGTCTTCCCGGTACCGGGGGGGCCAAACAAAATCTGGTTGAGTGCAGGCGAGGTCATCGAGTCGCTTTCCTTGGCTACATGAGCAAAAAATGGGCATCGCGTGGTGGCGGCTCGATCAAAGTCGGTAGGAGTTATAGGAACCAAAACCCGACCATGGAAACAGGCTACAGCCGCAGGAGATTAATCCTACAACGGTAACCACATTGATATCACGGGTAAAGCAGTACAGAGAGGCGAGGCTACGGAGATTAGAAGCACTCGACCGCCGATCATCAAACAGTCGTTCTGCCGAGCGAAGTCCACTTAGGGACTCGGTGGCAGACTTTGTTTATGCGACATATTCACCTATGCCATCGCGAGCAAGCTCGCTCCCACAGGGGGTCTGCGGTTGGCTCGGGAACGTCTGTGTTATCAGGACCGCTGAATTTTCTTGGCTGTCCGAGTTTCAGACAGCCATTTTTTTGAGGCGAGCAGCAGTCAATCCGCACAATTCGGTTTATCTGATGTACCCAAGTTGCAGCATTTGGGGCCGCTTCGCGGACCAACGGGGGCAAGCCCCCTCGCCACAAGGTTGGTGGCTGGCTTGGTTGCTGCGTTGGTCTTGCGAATCGCGAGCAGGCTCGCTCCTACAGGGGATCTGCGTCGGCTTGGGAAACATCAATTCAGCAAGCACCTCATAGACGGTCCTCAAATCCATCGATTAGATCATCGAGAGTCTTGTCGAAATCCGCAGACATCCGAATTGCCCCCTTCAACCGCCCAGGCTTTCGCGCCCGGGCTGTATCGAGATGGGGTAACAGATCCAGGTAAGACTTACCGTTTTTGGTAATCACAACGTTGTCACCATTCCATGCGCGCTCAGCAAGTTGAGAAAGCTGTGATTTGGCTTCGCGCATGTTTACTTTTACCCGCTCAGTCATTTGGCACCTCCATGGAGTTAGCCAAACTAGCCGAAGCCGTAGCTTTTCGATAGGCCAGCCCCCTCACCTCCCCAACCCACTAATCCGCCACGGACACACCGCCGCCCTCACCCCACTCGGCCCAACGATCTCCGGTGTCTGCCCCAACGACCTGGCGCTCAGCACACTCCCCACCCGCTCAATCAACTGATCAAACCCCAACGTCGCATCCTCCTGGTGCAATTTGCGCAGTTGTTCAACCAGGGCGTAGGTGAAGGCGCCGTAGTGGTTGGAGCCCGCCACATATTCGCTGGCCTTTTCGTTTTCCCGCGCGGCGTAGAGCATCAGGGGCATGTAGGGGCCGTGGTGGCCGTAGAGTTTGCCTTGGCGCAGCAGTTGGGCTTTTTTCTCGGGGCGCAGGCCGGCGGCGGCGCCTTGGGTGGTGCGGGTGCGGGTGAGGCCGCGGGTTTTGTTGTCTTGTTCGCTGAAGTCGCGGCGGTCGGCGTCGACGGCGTAGACGCGGCGGTCCCAGTCGCCGGCGTAGGGGTCCCAGCGCAGCATGCGGTGGCGGATGTCGCTGGGTGGGGTGATGCCGCGCACGCGGCCGTTGCCGCGGGTCATGCCGCCGGCGTAGCAGCAGTCGAATATGACGGTGAGTTTGGCGCCGTGGCCGTCCGGGTCGAATGGCAGGTGGCTGTAGAACTGGCGGAACAGTTTGTCGGTGAAGTGGGTGCTTTCGTCGTCCCAGTCGAAGTCGTGGAGTACCAGGGTTTCGTCCATGCAGTCGGCTTCGCCGCTGCTGCTGTAGACCGGCAATTGAGTGCCGTGGCCGGAGTAGAACAACACGCGCTCATCCCCGGCGCGGGCGCCTTCCACCAGCCATTCGAGGCGCTCGACGAAGTTGGCTCGGGTCGCTCGGGCGTCGTGCAGCAAACGGATGTCGCCGGCGTCGTAGCCGCTTTCCTGAAGCATGCGGCTGATCAGGTAGGTGTCGTTGATGCAGCCGTCGAGGCGTGCGCTCGGGTCGCGGTAATCGTTGATGCCGACCACCAGGGCGCGGCGTTTGCGTTGGCCACTGCGGGACAGGAACGCCGGCACTTCCAGTGCCCGTGCGGCCACCACATCGCGGGCCAGTTGCGGCCAGAGGCCGGTCTGGCTGGTGGGTGACGACAAGTAGGCCTGGGCGGCGTGATTGAGGTCGAGCAGATCATCGCGCAATGGCAAGGTGAATTCGGTTTGCAGGTCGACTCGCGCGGAATCCGGCGAAGTGATCGGCCGGGTCAGCAAGCCGTCGTTGGGGTTATGGAGGTGGAACCAGCGGCGGATGCCTCGGCCGTTTTCGCTCAGGCGCAAGACCCGCCCGCCCCACACTTCGCGCATCACCAGCGGCAGTGCGATCGGTGAGCCAAAACTGACGAATACTCGGCCATCGATGCGCTTGAGCGCCGAACCTTTTTTCGCCACCGAACGGCGCAGGGCGTCGTAGCCGATCAGGCTGCCCAGGCCTTGGGCGAAGATGATCTGCGGATTGAATGCCTCGATCTTTGTGAGCAGATGTTGAGTCAACTCCGTGCGCAAATCGGCGTCTTCGATCCATTGCACGAGGGCGCCCACCGTGGTGCGCAGCATCTGATTGACCGGCAGGCCCCAACTGCCGAAGTTCTCGTCGGCCTTGCCCCTGGCGTCGGCCCTCAGCATCGCCAGGCCTCGGGTGATCTGGGCGAAATCCGGTCCTTCCTTGAGCTGCTCATCAAAAATCAGAAAGTCGATGTCCTGGTCATCGATGGGGCGACCGTTCTGTGCCAGTTGAGTGCGGATCAATGTGCGCCATTGCTCCTGCCAGTTCGCGTCGATGCCGCCCTGCCCGCCCGTTGCCCGGCTGAACCCGACACCGGGCAGGCACAGGACACGCAGCCGTGTTGGCGCGACCTCCGCCCCTGGCTCGACCAGGGCTTTGCTGGCCGGCGCCGCAACCGGTGGCACCGTTTGCCCTTGGGCAGTGACCATCAAATCCTGCAGGCGCCGCAGTTTCGCTTCCAGACTGTCCGCACTGGGCGCGGCCGGCGTGAGTGCCGCTTGCCCCGGATCAGCCAAGGCACGGCTGCGGTTGCCGAGAAAACCGCTGACCCATTGGGCGCTGCTCTTCCAGATCTGCTCTGGATCGAGGCCGTCGAGGTAACCGGTAGCGCTGTCCACCACCTGTCGACTTTGGGTCGCCAGTTCGGACTCGATCAATGGCAACCCGGCGCGACTCGGCACCACGGTGGCCGTCAACTTTGGCGCAGCCGATACACCCGGTGCAGTGCGCCAGATGGGCGCATTGCCGAAGTGCTGCGCGGCGACCACCCGTGGGCCGAGGGCGCTGCGTGGCAATTTGAAGTGATCGCAAAGAAACGCCAGCAGGCTGGTGTGATCGTAATGCTGCGCCTGGACATCGCCTGTCCAGGGTATCAAGCCTGGCTTGAGCCACGGCGAAGCCAGGATCGCCGGTACACGAACGCCGAGCCGGGTGAAAGGATTTTTCCAGGGGACATCGACCGTTGAACCGGTCGCCACGCAAGTCGGCGGCACCACGTGGTCATGGAAGCCGCCATGCTCGTCGTACAGCAGCACGAACAGGGTTTTATTCCAGACAGCGGTGTTGGCCGACAAGGCATTGAATATCTCACCGACAAACTGATCGCCAAAGCGCAGGTCTTCAGGCGGATGATGGGACACGTTGGGCCCGAGCTTGCCGTTGAGCAGGCCATAACTCGGCTCGATCCACGACAGTTCGGGGAGTTTGTTGCCGGCAACGTCCGACTTGAAGTCGTCGATGCTCAGGTGCTGCAAACCACCCTTGACCAACGCCGCCAGCGGGACTGCGCCGTCGGAATAAATGCGCGCGTCGTGGCCATTGTTGCGCAGCAGCGAAAAAATACTCTCGCCGCCGAATTGCGCAATCAGGCTTTTGATCCCGGCCAGCACTGTGCCGGTGGAGGGCATCAGCAAGTGACCATTGCAACCGCCGAGCATGGCAAAAAAACGGTTCGGCCAGGTTGGGCCTGGCACTGAGGAAAACCAGCGATCACACACGGTGAAATTGCGTGCCAGTCCATGAATTGCCGGTAACGTATCGTCGGCCGGGGTGGCGCCGAACGGGATGTAGTTCATCGCCCGTTGGGCCATGGATTGCGACCAGGTTTTGTACACCTTCAGGTCGGTGCGGGCCTTGTCGTAGGCGTCCTGGGCAAAACCGGCGAGCGTGGGGTTGGCCGGGCTGGTCTTGAAGGAGACGCCCAGTTGTTTCTCTACGTTGACGAACTCGTGGCCAAGGTCGAAACCCTCGCTGTTGCTCGGCGGCAGCGCCGGAGGCAGAGGGGGTGGCGGCGCCCACAGGCTGTAGTTCTCCGGGAACTCCGATGCCTGAGTGATCACCGTCGAATTACCATTGGCCAGCTTCAGCGCATTGGTGCTGGGCGCGTTACGGTCGATACCGTCACACGCCGGGTTGATGCGGGTGTAATCCCCCAGCAGATGATCGAATGATCGGTTTTCCATCATCAGTACGACAACGTGCTCAATCCCGGCGGGCCAGTTGTTCGGCATGGTGCGCTCCTTGCTGTGAAGTCTCTATTTCGATCTCTCGGGTTTCACGGCAATCAAGGCTTGGATGGCTGGACAATTCGCCTGATCCGGCGCTTGACCCAGCGGCATGCGGCGATTCGATCTGCCAGACAACGCTAGTCAGGCGATGGGGGCTTGTCCAATGACGGGAGCACCTATCCTTTCACCCAATCCACCGAATACATCGCGACATAGCTATTCACAGCCGCCCCGACCGTTGGAAAAAACGCCGTCTCCCCCAAACGCGCAAACAATCCAAACCGCTTGAGCTTGTCCTTGACCGGGTCCTTCATCTCGGCAAAGCACAACTCGATGCCCGCCGCGTGCAGGGTGTCGTCCAATTCGGCGAGCATGTCGGCGGAGGTCACGTCGACGCTGGTGACTGGTTCTGCGGCGACCACCAGCCAACGCACGGGCGTGGGCGATGCCGCCACGGCGTCCAGCACTCGGTCGCTGAACAGCTCGGCATTGGCGAAGAACAAGGGCGCATCCCAGCGAAACAGGACCAGGCCGGGTATCAGACGCGCGTCGGGGTAGCGTTTGATGTCGTGGTAGCCCTTGACTCCATCGGCGCGGCCCAACACCGCGGAGTACGGGCGCCAGCCATCCCAGAGGAACTCAATGATCGCAATCACGATGGCCAGGCCGATGCCCTCGATCGCGCCGAACACGGCCACGCCGACCGTACAGACAATCGATAGCCAGCATTCCCAACGCTGGATGCGATAGATCCGGCGCAGGTCGGTGATTTCGATCAAGCCAATGGCCGAGGCGATCACCACCGCCGCCAGTGCGCTGGACGGTAAATGCTGCAACAGGTCCGGCGCCACCAGCAGCAACAGGGCAACCGCCAGTGCGCCGACGACGCCGGTCAGTTGGGTTTTGGCACCGGCAGCCTCGGCCACGGGCGTACGTGACGAACTGCTGCTGATCGGGAAGCCTTGGAAAAAACCGGCAGCCAAGTTGGCGATGCCCAGGCCCACCATTTCCTGGTTCGGGTTGACGTAAGTACGGGTCCGCGCCGCATAGACACGGGAGAGCACGCTGGTGTCGGCGAACGAGACGAGTGCGACGGCGCAACCACCGATCAACACCGGGACCATATCGGCGGTGGTGATCCAGGGGATGGCGAATCCGGGCAAGCCTTGCGGGAGCGAACCGAGGACCTTCACGCCGGAGCGTGTCGCAAGGTCGAGTACTCCCACCGCGACCGTCGCGCCAACCACCGCGATCAGGATGCCCGGCAACCGCGGCCATCGTTTGAGCAGCAGGATCACCGCCAGGGTAAGCCCGCCCACTATGAAGGTGGTCCAGTTGACCTTTCCCTCCATCACCGCTGAGGTAATAGCCCACAGGTCTCTCAACGGACCGTTGGACTCAATCGAAAAACCGAACAGTTTGGGCAACTGGCTGATCAATACGGTCAGTGCGATGCCGTTCATGTAGCCGTAGCGGATCGGTTTGGACAGCAGCTCGGTGATAAAACCCAAGCGTGCCATACCGGCCAGGATACACACCGCTCCCGAGACGATCGCCATCATCCCCGCCAGGGCGACGGCACGCAGCGGATCGCCGCCGGAGAGTGGAAGGATGACGGCAAGGATGACGGCCACCAGGGAGGAATCCGGCCCCATCACCAGAATTCGGCTGGGGCCGAACAAGGCATAAAACAGCAGCGGAACAATGGTCGCGTAGAGGCCATAAATGCCCGGCACGCCCGAAGCCACCGCATAGGCGATACCGACGGGCACCAGCATCGTGGTCAGCACCAGGCCGGCCACGATGTCGTAACGCAGCCATGCCCATTGGTATTCGCGCAGCATGCCCAGTCCCGGTAGCCAGCGGCGCCAACCGGTCTGCTCGTCCCGGCGGGCTATCCGACCCGGCTCCGAAACGGGCGGCGAAGCATCTGAATGGCTCATTAACCGCCCTCGTTGATGTAATGCTGTTCATTTAAAAATTCTGTAGGAGCGAGCTTGCTCGCGATGGACTCAAGAGCGCTGCGTTTAACCTGTAAACACGCGTAATCGTTAACGACCATCGCGAGCAAGCTCGCTCCTACAGTCAGCATTCCCTCTTTGATGGACTCTGCAGACTCGGCGATATCGAAGTGATCTCAGTGTAGCTATTGCTTCGAATGCGCCATCACTGGAAGCTGGTCACCTAAAGGACCTGGAACCCGACATGAAATTCGACCTCGCCTACTGCCTCAGCCTCAACGACAAGTTGTCGATCTACGACGTTCGGGACCTGAATTTCGACGAGACGATGGATTTCGATTCCGCCAGGGAACACTTCCAGTGCCCCAACGATGCCTGTCGCCTGGCGTTCGATACGGCCAATGAGCTAGGCACGTTCAACGCCAAGAGCGTGAATTACGTGCGCACGCCGCACTTCAAGAACTTGCCAAGTACGCGGCATGTCGAGGGTTGCCCTTATGTCAGCTTGAAGACGCCGGCGTCGGGGGCGGATGAGGCGGAAACGGATGACAGTCGCGAGGAACATTTCCCGTCGGAATTGTTACTGACTCGGCGGGAGTATGTGCGTAAGCCGTCCAGTCCGGTGGTGATTGCCGATGTGGTTCGGGATAAGCCATTGGCGCCTAAGGCTGCTAGTAACCTCGAGCAACCGAGCAGGGAATCGGCCCCAGACAAGACCAGCGTCTTTGCCCATCCGGTGGAGTGTTTCGTTTCAAACTTCGACGACAAGGATTTGCTCAAGCGCGTGCCGCTGAAGATTGGCGAGCACACCGCGCCTTACGGGTCGTTTTTCAAGAAGATCGAATACCTGCAGGACAACAAGGGACTGATTTACTGGGGCAAGGTCAAGGAGATCAAGGACTACACCCAGAGTTTTCGCATCGACTTCGAGAAGAAGGTCTGGTTCGAGAAAAAGCCTTACTCGGTCAATGTCTACCTGAGCAAAAAACTCATCGACAGCTACCGCAAACGCAAGGCGTTCCTGGAGGAGATCAAGCACGCCATCGAGAGTGGGCGGGAGCTGTATTGCTTCTTTTACGGGGTGACGCCCGAGCTGAAGCAGGTGCCGAGCAAGAAAAACCCCGAGCAGACGTTCGGGGTGTTCAGCGCCAACATTGAAAACCTGGATCACTTTATTGTGCGGGAAGCGCCGGGGTTGGCGGGCAAATAAGCGCAGTGCCGTTCGTCTGGCTGAAAAGACAAATCAAAAAATGCGTTTGATCCGGGCTCAAAACAACTGTACAAAAACACAGTATATTTTGACCAACACTCTCGAGCCCGGAGAACACCATGGCCTCTCAAGCGATGAAAATCACCCTGGAACGTATCGCCCTCTTCCAATTCACCCCGGCCCACTGCGCCCAGGCCCGAGCGATGCTGGGTTGGAGTGTGCAAGAGCTGTCGCGGGAATCCCGGGTTTCGGTGGAGGCCATTCAACGCTTCGAGGCACGACAGGAGGTGCTGGATGTCACGCGCCTGGCGTTGGCCTATCGGTTCGAATCGGAGGGGTTGGTGTTCTTCCCGGGGTTTGCGCCGGGTCGAGGGATGAATGTGAAAGGGTCTACGCCGAATCCGGTTGGTCGGGCGGATTTTGCGATGGTGGAGTGAGGGTCAACAGATGAACGAAATCGACGATGGCGATAACTGCGTATATCAGGCACTGGGCATTCCCGATGCTGGTGATATGCGGACCAAATCTGAATGCGTTATGAAGATTGGCATTCTGCTGGAAAGCGGTCAGCTGAGTAAGACTGGCGCCGCGCAGAAGCTCGGAATGTCTATCGAAGAACTAAACGAAATACTTCGAGGGAAGTTTCGCGACCTGAGCGTGGCAAAGATCTCGGGGTTCCTTGAGCAGTTAAAGAACTAGCGTGGCTAACTGATTTAGTTGAGCTCCCAAGCCGGTCCGCAGACCGGCCGGGATCACAACTCTACGCGTTCTGCACCACCACCCGCTCACTCTCCCCTTCCACCGTCAGCCACCACGCACCACCGCGCTGCGGATGCATCAAGTTGAACGCCTCGCCCATCTGCGGCGTGGTGATCGATACGTTGCGCTCCCAGGCCAGGGCCAGGATGCGGTCGAAGGGTTCGTACCAGGCGTGCATCGACAGGTCGAAGGTGCCGTTGTGGATCGGCAGTAGCCAGCGGCCCTTGAGGTCGAGGTGGGCTTGCAGGGTTTGTTCGGGTTGCATGTGCACGTGCGGCCAGTCGACGTTGTAGGCACCGGTTTCCATCAGGGTCAGGTCGAATGGGCCGTACTGTTCGCCGATGCGTTTGAAGCCGTCGAAGTAGCCGCTGTCGCCGCTGAAGAAGATGCGTGTGTCGCCGTCGATCATCACCCACGAGGCCCAGAGGGTGCTGTTGCTGTCGAACAGGCCACGGCCGGAAAAGTGCTGCGACGGGGTGGCGATGAACTGGATGCCTTCGACTTCCGTGCCTTGCCACCAATCCAGTTGGCGGACTTTGCTGGCGTCGATACCCCACTTGATCAGGGTGTCGCCTACGCCCAGCGGGGTAAGGAAGTATTTGGTCTTGTCCGCGAGCTTCAGCACGGCCTGGTAATCCAGGTGGTCGTAGTGGTCATGGGACAGGATCACCGCTTCGATCGGTGGCAATTCTTCCAGGCTGATCGGTGGCTGGTGGAAACGTTTGGGGCCGGCCCATTGCACGGGCGAGGCACGCTCGGCGAAGACCGGGTCGGTGATCCAGAATTTGTCGCGCAGCTTGAGCAGCACCGTAGAGTGGCCCAGGCGATAGACGCTGTGGTTGGGCGCGGCGATCAATGCGGCTCGAGTCAGGGCTTGCACCGGGACGGGCGTACTCGGGCGGGTGTTTTGCGGTTTGTGGAACAGCACGTTCCACAGGATGCCCATGGTTTTGCCAAAACTTAAACGTTGCACCGGCGTGAAGTTTTGATACTGCCCTTGAGCCTGTCGGGACGCTTCAGGTGTGGAGGCGTTGTCCGCCGGGGAGGTTGAATTGGCCATGACTGAATGACTCCAGAAAAACCGCGCATGACGCGATTCTCCGCTTTGGGACGATAAATGGCCAAGGCACGCACGCATCAGCCGGACTTTCTATTTTTACTGGGCAGGATTAACAAAACATTACACTGCACAGTGTAGTTTCTAGGTTGCATCAAAGTCGATGACAAGTAAACTGCTGAGTGTAATTCCCCCCTTCTTCCTGCCGAAGCGTACTTATGACAGCTCCACAGCGCCTCACCGACCGAAAACGCCAAGCGATCATTCAAGCCGCGATCAACGAATTCCGTGACAACGGTTTCGAGATCACCAGCATGGACAAGATTGCTGCCACTGCCGGCGTGTCGAAGCGCACGGTGTACAACCACTTTCCCAGCAAGGAAGAGTTGTTCGCCGAGATCCTCAATCAGTTATGGATCCGGGTGACGGCAGAACAGAAAACGTCCTACCGTCCCGACCTGCCGCTGCGCGATCAACTGCGCAGGTTGCTGATGGCCAAGCTGCAAATGATGGGCGATGACAATTTTCTCGACCTGGCGCGGGTGGCGATAGCGGCGACGATTCATTCCCCGGAGCGGGCGCAGGATATGGTGGCGCGAATGGGCGAACGCGAAGAAGGGCTGACAGTGTGGATTCGAGCCGCTCAAGCGGATGGCCGATTGAAGCCCGTGGCTCCCGAATTCGCCGCTCAACAGATCCATGGCCTGCTCAAGTCCTTTGCATTCTGGCCACAGATTTCCATGGGGCAACCCGGCTTGTCAGCCAAGGAGCAAAACACGGTGGCGGATTCCGCGCTGGACATGTTTCTGGCCTGCTATCAGGTGCAATAAATGACAAGGTCGACGGCAGTGTCGATGGATTGATGGCTCTGATTTGAATGGCGCGATGTGTTTCAGAATGAAACTGGCACTGAGGCTATAGTGAGCCTCAGTCCCAGCACCAGACAGAGAGCATCATGACCAGCACGAGCCACGAAACCGCCGCCCACGTCGATCACCTGCGTTTCCATCGCCCTCATGCCCACCTCGCGCCGACCTTTGGCAATGACAAGTTTGCCCTGCGCGCCGAAGCCTTTGCGCGGTTCTTCGGCACACCGACTTTTCTCGGCGCACAAACGCTGATCGTGGTGATCTGGGTGTGCCTCAACCTGTCCGGTTTCACCCATTTCGATTTGTACCCGTTCATCCTGCTCAACCTGGCTTTCAGCCTGCAATCGGCCTATGCCGCGCCATTGATTCTGTTGGCCCAGACTCGCCAGGCTGCGAGGGACAAAGCCCAATCCGAGGCCGATGCGCAGCACCGCGAAGCGCTGGCGACCGCCAACAGTGAGCGACAGGCGCAAGCCGCGAAAAACACTGCGCAACTGCTGGAGTTGCTTGAGCAGAACACCCGTCTCACGGAGATGACCAAGAGCCTTACCGAGCGCATCGAAAACCTGACCACGGAAATGCATCAGCACCTGGTGCGCAAGGATGAGCCAAGAACCTGAACGGTTTCACGGCAGTTTCAGCGCCCGTCCCAACTCATCGAACAAGGTGACCACCGAGCGCAAGGCGCGACAGTCGGGACGGGTCAGCAGCCACAGCGCGGTGTCGTATCCGTGCAACGGCTCGCCCAGTGGCTTTAATCCGTCGCCGATCAAAAAGTCCGGTAACGCCGCGACCCCCAGCCCCGCCCTGACCAGCTCGGTCACCGACAGCATGCTGTTGCAGCGATAACCCGGCGTTACGCCAGGCCAGGCTTGGCGACGCCAGGAAACGGTCGGGTGATCAGGCAGGAATTCATCCGGGGCGATCCAGGTCAATGAGGCCAGGTCAGTGGTGTTGACCGATTGCAGGTATCGCTCGCTGGCGCACACGCGGTAGGCAATATCCGCCAGTCGCCGTCCCACCAGATGCTCCGGCGGCGTGCGGGTCAGGCGCAGGGCGATATCGGCATCCCGACGGCTGAGGTTGGCAAAATCATTGGACGTGCTGAGTTCGAGGGTCAGCGCCGGATAGTTCGGCATGAACTGCGCCAGCGCCGGCAACAGCAAACCTTGCAGGACCGAATCGGTACAGGTCAGGCGCACGATGCCGCTGATCACTTCACCGCCCTGCTCGACACCGATGCGCGCAGCCTCCAGCGCCTGCTCGGCGCGCTCGGCCTGTTCAGCCAGGGACTGCGCCAGGGTGGTGGGCAGGTAACCGGCGCGGCTTTTTTCGAACAGTTGCTGGCCCAGTGCTGCCTCCAGCCGGCGCACCGCTCGAAACACCGTCGAGACATCCACTTTCAGCAGTTGCGCAGCCCGGGCCAGAGAACCGCCGCGTACCAGTGCGAGGATCAGGGCCAGGTCCGGATAGTCCAGTCGATAGTGCGCCACTGCATTGATCACTTGGGAGAACGCCAATATTGAGTGCGTGAACGCCAATCTATAGTGGGCATCAGGAATCAACAAGTGCAGAGGCCACTCATGGAAAACCGCCCGATTCGCATCGCCCTGATCGGCGACTGCGACCCACACGTCACCGCCCACCAGGCCATTCCCGTCGCCCTCGAAAAGGCCGCTGAACACAGCGGTCTGAATGTGCAATGGCAATGGCTGCCCACCGATGAAATCCACGCCGAGTCACCGCTGCACACCTTCGATGGCTTCTGGTGTGTACCGGCCAGCCCTTACCGCAGTACGGACGGCGCATTGACAGCGATCCGTTTTGCCCGCGAACGACGGCGACCTTTCCTCGGCACCTGCGGTGGTTTTCAACACGCGGTGCTGGAATACGCGCGCAATGTGCTGGGCTGGTCGGATGCCGAACACGGCGAGACTTCACCCGATGCAACGCGGGCGCTGCTGACGCCACTGTCGTGCGCGCTGGTGGAGGCAGTCGATACGATTCATTTGCTTGAGGGTTCGTTGATCGCCGATGCGTACGAAAGCACCGAAACTCGTGAAGGCTATCGCTGTCGTTATGGGGTGAATCCGCAGTTCGAAAGGGAGCTGCTCAAGCGCGAACTGCACGCCGTCGGCCACGATTCGGAACAAGGACTGCGCGTGGTCGAACTCAGCGGTCATCCGTTCTTTGTCGCGACCTTGTTCCAGCCCGAGCGAGCGGCGCTCAAGGGCGTCTTGCCGCCGTTGGTTGGCGCCTTTGTCGAAGCCTGTGCGGGGCGGTCGTCATGATCGCCGATACGCCAGCCGCGCCTTATTACGCGGTGATCTTCACCTCGGTGCGCACCGAAGGTGACCAGGGTTACGCAGAAGCAGCCGCACGGATGCTGGAACTGGCCTGTGAACAGCCGGGGTTTCTCGGGGTGGAATCGGCGCGGGGCGAGGATGGGCTTGGGATTACGGTGTCGTACTGGGCCAGTGAGGCGGCGATTCTGGCGTGGAAGCATCATCCGGAGCACAGTGCGATTCGCGAGCGTGGGCGCTCGACCTGGTATTCGCGGTGTCATACGCGGGTGTGCCGGGTTGAGCGGGCTTATGGGTTCAATCAGTAACTGATTTAGAGTTCTTCTGGCCGCCATCGCGAGCAAGCTCGCTCCCACAGTGTGTTGTGTCGGGTACATGACTTGCGTACACCCACACACCCTGTGGGAGCGAGCTTGCTCGCGATGGGGCCAGTCAATTCACCGCAAAAACTCAGCCCTGAACCAAACTGCGAACCGCCGAAATCTCCGGCACTTCCCGCCGGTTCATGTACACCCGCAACGGCTCGGTGATGTTGATCCGGTCATCGATGTTCTGGTCCAGCAACAACTGAATCAATTCGCGCTTGAGCGTCACGGTCTGCCCGGGACCAGTGGCCCAGACGAATTCGCTGGTCGGGATGATGCCGTCGTCCGCCACGTCCATGCCGAACGAGTCTTCGCTGAAGCGCACGATGTAGTGCCCGGTCTTGCGGTTGAGGCCGACGAAGCCTTTGAGTTGGTCGGCAGCCTGGCAGATGAGCTGGGAAGTGATGCGCATGGTAAACCCCGCAATGGTGATCGTTGGTTTGCACGCAGGGCCTGCGTTTCCCTCTGCCGGGGAAATTGCAGGGCCCCAGCGTACTGCAAACGGGTGCACAAAAGCGCTGACGAAAATCAGCTTTAGACAGGTTTGTGTCGGTCTCGCGATAGCGCCTGCAAAGATCAGTTGTTAAAAGGGACCGCTCACTCATTGCGAAAGGATCTCGACCATGCCCACAACCGTTACTAAAAGCGCCCTGTTACTGAGCCTGTTGCTCGGCCTCGGCCATGCACAGGCCGCCAGCGAACCCGGCCCTGCGGCACTGGCGACCCGCTTGGGCATTCCGCATCCAGCGGTGATCGCCCACCGTGGCGCGTCGTTCGATGCGCCGGAATCCACCGCCGCCGCCTACAAGACTGCCCGCGACCTGGGCACCGACTATCTGGAAATGGACCTGCAGCGCAGCAAGGATGGCGTGCTGTTTGCCCTGCACGACAACAATCTGCAACGCACCACCGACGTCGCCAGCAAATTCCCCGAGCGCAAGGACAGCCCGGCCAATGCGTTCACCATGGCCGAGCTGAAAACCCTGGATGCGGGCAGTTGGTTCAATGCCGCGTACCCGGATCGCGCACGTCCCGCCTTCGCGGGCCTGAAGATTCTGACCCTCGATGAAATCATCGACATCGCCGAGGGCAACGCCCTGCACAAGCCCGGCCTGTACATCGAGACCAAGGAGCCGAAGCAGTTTCCCGGCATCGAACACGACCTCAAGGAAAAACTTCAGGACCGTGGCTGGCTGAGCCCGACCGGTTCGAAACTGGCGAAAAGCGAACTGGGAGTCGGCCAGGGCAAAGGCAAGGTGGTCCTGCAGACCTTCGAGAAGAGCAGCCTCGAACTGCTGCAAAAGGAGATGCCAACGGTGCCGAAAATCCTGCTGTTGTGGGTCGGTGAAGGCAGTATCGAGCCCAGGTCCAAGGTGACATTTGCCGAGTCCGGCGAAAAGGACAAGGCCGCGTACTACGCCGCACAGGAACCGAAGGACAAAGCCGAATTCCAGCGTTGGGTCGACTACGCCAAGGCCCAGGGCGCCATCGGCACCGGCCCGTCCGCCGCACTGACCCAGGGCGGCGACCAGAGTTACTCCGATCTGGTGCAACCGTGGATGAACCGGTACACCCACGACCAGGGCCTGCTGGTGCACGTCTACACCATCGACGATACGGTGGACTACCAGAAAGTCATGGAAGCCGGTGTCGACGGCATCTTCACCAATCGCGCCAGTGAGTTGTTGAAGTTCTATAAACGCCCGGCGGCGGCGAGTGTGGCGCAGGTGCTACAGAACAACGGCTACTGATGCCGAATTGCACAAAACCTGTGGGAGCGAGCTTGCTCGCGATAGGGCCATCAGCTTCAACATCCACGTTGACTGACCCTCCGCTTTCGCGGGCAAGCCACGCTCCCACAGGGATTGATGCAGGACATGTCGGGGGTTTTAAGGGTGGATTAATTTACACAAGGTAACCTGATCTCACTTGAACGGATCACCCAAGGAAAGAAGCCCATGAAGACCCTGACTGCTTTGTTGACCGCTGCAACCCTGACCTTCGCCGCGGGCCTGGCCCAGGCCGATGTGCGAGTCGATGAGATCCCGCAACTGGTCAAGGACGGCAAGATCAAGTCGCTGGAAGATCTGAACAGGATCGCGCTGGATCTGCACCCGGGTGCAACGATCACCAAAACCGAACTGGACAACTACTTCAACGGTTACGAGTACGAAGTCGAACTGCGTGATGCCAAAAACGTCGAGTGGGATGTGGACATCGATGCCTCCAACGGCAAGGTCCTGAAGAACAAACAGGACACCTGATCCCGAAGCGCACAAAAGCCGCACGATTGAGAAGTCGTGCGGCTTTTGTGCATTCTGGACTCAAGCGCTCAAACGCGCCGTCACCTCGTTCAACTGCCCCGACAAACCATGCAGGTTGCTGCTGGCCGCTTCAGTGCGCTGCACGTTGTCCAGGTTGGTACTGGCGATGCTGGTGATCTCGGTGAGGTTGCGCGAGATGTCTTCGGCCACCGAGGTCTGCTCTTCGGCGGCAGTGGCGATCTGGCGGTTCATGTCACGGATGGCTTCCACGGCCAGGGTAATGCGTTCGAGCATGGCGCCGGCCTCGGTCACTTGCTGCACGCTCTGCTCGCTGCGCGACTGACCGCTTTCAATCGCCTGGGCTGCTTCGATTGCACCGGTCTGCACGGTCTGGATGATCTGGTTGATCTCGATGATCGACGCCGCCGTGCGCTGGGCCAGGCTTCGCACTTCATCGGCCACCACCGCGAATCCGCGTCCGGCTTCACCGGCGCGGGCCGCTTCGATGGCCGCGTTGAGTGCCAGCAGGTTAGTCTGTTCGGCGATGCCGCGAATCACTTCCAGCACTTTGCCGATGCGCCCACTGTCAGTTTCCAGTTGGCGGATGACCGTGGCGGTGTTGGCGATTTCGCCGCGCATTTGGGTGATGGTGTGGATGGTGCCCTGCATGACTTTTTCGCCCTGCTGGGCGGACTGGTCGGCATCATCGGCGGCCCGTGCCGCTTCGGCGGCATGACGGGCCACTTCCTGTGCGGTAGCGGACATTTCGTTCATCGCCGTGGCCACCTGATCGGTGCGGTTGAACTGCTCGTTGGTACCGCCGGCCATCACGGTGGCGATCGAGTTCAACTCACCGCTGGCGCTGTCCAGGTCAGACGCGCTGCGCTGCAAACGGCTGAAGGTTTCGGCAAGGAAATCGCGCAGGGTGTTGGCGGCCATCGCCAGTTTGCCCAACTCGTCCTGGCGAGTGCTGGCCACGCGCTCGCCAAAACGACCCTGGCTGAGTTGCGCCACGTACTCGATCAGGTTGCGGATCGGCTCGACCAGGTTGCGGTTGACCAGCCACAGGCTCAGCAGGCCGATCAGCAGCCCCGAAACCAGCATCACCATGATCCCCAGCATCACCGTGCGATCGGCGGCGGCGCTAATCAGCGTCGATTGTTCGGCGCCCTGCTTGCGCAACTCGCTGACCAGTTCACTCATCTGATCGCTGGCCGCGCGGTCCACGCCCTTGACCGCCGCGTCGCCTGCCGTCGGGTCACCACCGGCGGCCACGAACGCGTCCCGGCCCTTCTGATAGGCCGCGCCCAACTGGCGATGTTCGTCACGCAAGCGCTCGATGCGGCTCTTGAGTTGCGGCTCGATGCCCTTCTGCGCGGCCAGCTCGCCAAGGATGTTTTGCACATCGCGCTGACGGTCTTCGAATTGCCCCCAGTTCCTGCTCAGGTCCGCCGGTTGCTTGCCGCGCAACAGGACGTTTTTCCACTCCTGCACCTGCACCTTGAATTGCAGGTTGGCTTCATCGATCAACTGCGAGGTATGCAGCGGGCCTTCGATCAGATTGGCGTAGCTATGCACGCCGCTGGACAGGAAGTGAAAGCACGCCAGCGCGATCAACAGAGTCGCCAGCAGGCTGCCGCTCAGCAGGGCGAGAATTTGTGCTCTCAGGGACTTTTGCAAAAGCATCGGATGGTACTCATGACGGGAATGAGGCACGCCCCGGTAAGGCGTGAAAAGTGTCCGGACTTCCCTGTCTGCGATCACGGCCGATGGCCGGGGGCGCGCAATCCAACCCAAGCGTGATCGGCAAGCCAGAGCGGTTCTTGAGAAAATTCCGACCGCCGGTAGTGCAATCGTTTGCGTTATTTTCCCGTCACAAAACCGTCATCCCCGCTTGCGATGATGCCGTTCAAGTGAACCTGCGAAACCTGCGACAGGCGTCTCCCCTTGCGAGCCCTCATGAACCACAGCATCGATCACAGTCATCGCGACACGGATCTGTTCGGCCTGCTCTACGGTTTCAGCTTTCGCCCCGGTGAGGCCGGTCGGGAAATCAATTCCGCCGAGGCCTTGCAGTACCTGCAACAACCGCAAAGCGATGAGCAATTTCTCTGGCTGCACCTGAACCTCGCCCATGCCGCGTGCGAACGCTGGATGAAAAGTCATCTGGAGTTGCCCGAGGAATTTTTCGAGGCGCTGCACGAAGGCTCGCGCTCGACGCGCATCGAACATGTCGACTCCGCGTTGCTGGCGGTGGTCAACGATGTGGTGTTCAACCTCAGCAACATGGTCTCGTCGGATGTCTCGACGCTATGGGTGTGCGCCCGCAGCCAATTGATCATCAGCGCACGCCTGCAACCGCTGCACTCGGTAGACAAATTGCGCTCGTCGGTGAAGGCCCGGGAATGCTTTCGCTCCCCGCTGGAGTTGCTGGTGCATTTGCTGCGCGACCAGGGTGAAGTGCTGACCCAGATCGTGCGCAAGACCAGCCAGAGCGTGGATCAGATCGAAGACGAATTGCTCTCCTCGCGGCTGTCGACCAACCGCGCTGAGCTGGGCGCCAATCGCCGGGTGCTGGTGCGTTTGCAACGGCTGCTGGCGCTGGAGCCAGGCTCATTGCTGCGCCTGCTCAACCGGCCGCCGCAATGGCTGCAAAAGGAAGACGTGAAGGAGTTGCGCAAATCCACCGAGGAGTTTGCGCTGATCATCAACGACCTCACTGCGCTGGGTGAGCGGATCAAGTTGTTGCAGGAAGAGATCGCCGCCAACATCAATGAACAGACCAACCGCACGCTGTTCACCCTGACGGTAGTAACGGTGCTGGCGCTGCCGATCAACATCATCGCCGGCTTCTTCGGCATGAACGTCGGCGGCATTCCGCTGGCCGGTGATCCGGAAGGTTTCTGGATCCTCGTGGCGCTGGTCGCGACCTTTACCGTGATTGCCGGGCGCTGGGCGTTTCGCAAGCAGCAGGATTATTGAACGCACCCGGCCCCCTGTGGGAGCGAGCTTGCTCGCGATAGCGGTGGATCAGTCAACATCAATGCTGGCTGTACCGACGCCATCGCGAGCCAGCTCGCTCCCACAGGTTCCAGGATTCACTTCCACAAACAGGTGACTTCAGATCAGCGGGCTGCAAAAACCTAAACACTGGCCCAAAGCAGTCTCCCTGTAACAATTGGCAACGATTATCACTGATACACCTCCCCCCTCAGGAATGTCCGTGATGGCTACGCCCTCCTACACCGCCGCCCCGGCACCCGCCAGTAGCGCCAAACCACTATTCGACAAAAAACCCGGCCTGCTCACCATCGTGGTGTTTTTTGCCGTGCTGGCCATCGGCTTATTGTTTACCGCCTACAGCCTGATGCACGACATGAGCGAACTCGGCACGGTGGTCACCACCTGGACGCCGTTTCTGCTGCTCGGCGTGGCGCTGCTGATTGCCCTGGGCTTTGAGTTCGTCAACGGCTTCCACGACACCGCCAACGCAGTGGCCACGGTGATTTACACCCACTCGTTGCCGCCAAACGTTGCGGTGGTCTGGTCCGGTTTCTTCAACTTCCTCGGGGTGCTGCTGTCCAGCGGCGCGGTGGCGTTCGGCATTATCGCCCTGCTGCCGGTGGAGCTGATCCTGCAGGTCGGCTCGTCCGCCGGTTTCGCCATGATCTTCGCCCTGCTGATCGCCGCGATCCTGTGGAACCTCGGCACCTGGTGGCTGGGCCTGCCGGCGTCGTCATCGCACACCCTGATCGGTTCGATCATCGGGGTCGGCGTGGCCAACGCCCTGATGCACGGCCGCGACGGCACCAGCGGTGTGGACTGGGCCCAGGCCACCAAGATCGGTTACGCGCTGTTGCTCTCGCCACTGGTCGGCTTCGGCTGCGCCGCACTGCTGTTGCTGGCCCTGCGCGCGTTCGTCAAGAATCGTGCGCTGTACAAGGAGCCAAAGGGCGAGACCCCGCCGCCGTGGTGGATTCGCGGCCTGTTGATCGTGACCTGCACCGGTGTGTCGTTTGCCCACGGCTCCAACGATGGCCAGAAGGGCATGGGCCTGATCATGCTGATTCTGGTGGGCACGCTGCCAATGGCTTACGCCTTGAACCGCACCATGCCGGCCGATCAAGCGTTGCAGTTCGCCGCGGTCGCCGAAGTGACCCAGCAAGCGCTGGTCAAGGCGGCACCGCAATCGCCCCCCGCCGACCCACGCGCGATGCTGTCCGAATACATGCGCAGCAAGGAAGCGACCCCGCAACTGGTGCCGGCGCTGGCGGCGCTGACCGGCAGCATTGGTGCCCAGGTCAAGGGTTATGGCTCGCTGTCGAAAGTCCCGGCCGAGGCCGTGGGCAACGTGCGTAACGACATGTATTTGAGCAGCGAAACCATTCGCCTGATGGACAAGAACAAGGTCGGCAATTTCGACGCCGACACCAACGGCAAGCTGCAACTGTTCAAGCAACAGATCGACAACTCCACACGGTTCATTCCGCTGTGGGTGAAAATCGCCGTGGCCATCGCCCTGGGTCTGGGCACCATGGTCGGCTGGAAGCGCATCGTGGTGACCGTCGGCGAGAAAATCGGCAAGACCCACCTGACCTACGCCCAGGGCGCCTCGGCAGAAACCGTGGCGATGCTGACCATCGGCGCCGCCGACATGTTCGGCCTGCCGGTGTCGACCACTCACGTGTTGTCCTCGGGCGTGGCCGGGACCATGGTCGCCAACGGCGGCGGCTTGCAGATGAAGACCATCCGCAACTTGCTGATGGCCTGGGTGTTGACCTTGCCGGCGGCGATCCTGCTGTCGGGTAGCCTGTACTGGTTGTTCACCCAACTGTTCTGATCACTCCCGCCTGTACTCACATCCCGCGGCGAGCAATCGCTGCGGGATGTTTGCTTTCAGCCCGGCGCAAAGCCGCGCATTTCATCGCCAACTCAAGGTATTGATCGTTTCATTCGAGGATGGCGCTTCAGTTTGTCAGCCTGTTGCCGACTCTTATGAGAGCCAAAGTATTCCTGGGTGAGAACCGTGAACTTATTCATCAATCAGTTGCACAAGCACGCTGATTTCAGAAGTGCGATCTACGCTGGCGACATCTTCCTCAACACCGAACTGAAAGCGGCAAAGGAACTCTGTGCCTTTGCCCAGGAAAGCATCACGGCCGCCTTCGATGGCGAGACCAACCACCAGGCGCTGCACACGCTGATGCCGGTGGAAGAGTTCGTGGTGCTGGTGACTCGCCTCAAGGGCCAGTTCACCAACAGCCTGCGTGCCAAGGAACTGATCCGCAGCTTCACCGACGAAATCGGTGCCGCTCCCGAAGAGTTCATTTTCGACGTACCGCGCATCCGTGTCGTGCCCAACTACGACTACCTGCACGCTGGCGTCAGCTACGCCTACAAGCCCCATCGCGATACCTGGTACGGCGGTGTCGACTGCCAGATCAATACCTGGATGCCGGTCTACACGATCCAGCCTGACCAGACCATGATGATCAACCCGGCCTACTTCGACGTCGCGGTGAAAAACACCTCGGCGCAGTGGAGCCTGTCCGACTGGATCGACGTGCAACGTCAGCGCGCCAAGGACAACGTCAAGGAAGAGGCGCGCCAGCACCCGGTGCCCACCGAAGCGATCAACACCACCTCTGAACTGCGCATCGCCGGCAACACCGCCGAGATGCTGGTGTTCTCGGGTTCGCACCTGCACGGCACCGTGCCCAATTACACGCAACAAACCCGCTTCAGCGTGGACTTTCGCCTGATGCACCTCGACGACCTCAAGCAGCAGCGCGGCGCGATCAACGTCGACAGCGCCTGCCCGGATGTCGGCGCCGGTTTCAAAGACTACTTCCACGTCCACGACTTTTCGAATTTCCGAGGAATCCAGCAATGACCAAGCGTCGCATCACGCCCGCCGAGGCCCAGTACAACGAAACCCGTACCAATGTCCTGAAACGGGTCGATGCCGAATATGTGGCCGACGCGCCGTTCGTCTTCGCCAACCGTATCGGCGTGACGGCTGCATTGTCGCGCATGGAGCTGTTCAAAAAGGTCGCCGAAGTGCCCGGCGCGATCATTGAGTGCGGCGTGTACAAGGGCAACTCGCTGATGCTCTACATGCACTTGTCGATGATTCTCGAGCCGTATGCGATCAACCGCTCGATCGTGGGCTTCGACACCTTCGAAGGCTTCCAGAGCATCGACAAGAAAGAAGACCCGGCCGACGTCAACGAGACCATGTTCGCCGACACCGACCAGTCGCTGATCCAGGACATGATCGACGCCAACGACCTGTTGCGCCCGGTCAACCGCATTCCGCGTTGCGAGCTGGTCAAGGGCGACATCGTCCAGACCGTACCGGAGTGGGTCAAGACCCGTCCGGACCTGGTCGTGGCCATGCTGATCCTCGACACTGACCTGTACGAGTCGACCAAAGTCGCGCTGGAAACCTTCCTGCCGTACATGCCCAAAGGCGCGATCGTGGTGCTCGACGAAGTCGCCTACCGCAACTTCCCGGGCGAAACCAAGGCCCTGCGTGAAGTGCTCGACCTGAACAAGATCGAACTCAAGCGCCTGCCGTTCGATTCGTGCGTGGGTTACTTCCACGTCTGATCCAAAGACCTGGAATCTGATGCAATACCTGTGGGAGCGAGCTTGCTCGCGATGGCGGGCTGTCATTCAGCAATGCTGTTG
>NZ_JBFUID010000076.1:0-25583 GCF_056402055.1 Pseudomonas sp. P4_C4
CCTGGCTGGTAGCATTTGCGAACTGACAGAGCTGCGGGAACAGATCGAGGCATTCGAAACGGTAGACCTTCCAGAGACGGCTGTCTCGCTCGCGGAGGCAATCGGAAAAACTGCCGCAAGGTTTGATACGGAAACCGCAGCTTACGAAATCGGCCTGATTTACACAGGCATGCTCCCCTCGGAGCATAGAAGCAACTACGGAATATTTTATACTCCCCCAGCTCTCACCGAACGGTTAATCGACCTGGCATCTGCCTCAGGCCTAAACTGGGAATCCTGTCGCGTACTCGATCCTGCCTGCGGGGGAGGAGCTTTTTTAGCGCCAATTGCAGCGCGAATAATAAATAGTCTAAAAAACTGTAGTCCGAAGATCACAATCAGAAGTATAGCTAGTCGGCTGCGGGGTTACGAAATAGATCCGTTTGCCGCCTGGCTCAGTCAGGTCACTTTAGACGCGGTCGTGCTACCGGTAACTAGATTGGCAGGTACTCGTCTGCCTGTAGTTGTGACGGTCTGTGACTCCCTACGCAAGGTCGAATCAGTTGAACCATTTGACCTTGTAATTGGAAATCCGCCATATGGTAAGGCGAAGCTTGATCCAGAAATTCGAGAGTTATATAGACGCTCTCTCCATGGCCATGCAAATTTATACGGTGTTTTTACCGATTTCGCGTTGAGGAATGTCAAGGCCGGCGGCACTATTGCATATGTAACGCCTACTTCGTTTCTGTCGGGTGTCTATTTCAAGAACCTCAGGCAAGTTATGGGGGATAACGCTCCGCCTGTAGCGATCGACTTCGTTGAGGCACGGAAAAATGTGTTCGATGATGTGCTTCAAGAAACCGCCCTCGCAATATATAAAGCAAGCAAGCATGCTATGCCAGTGCGGGTGTCTGAGATCTCTTTGTCCATTGGCGGGTTGGAAGTAACTCAAGTTGCGAGCGTAGATCTGCCTAACGATCTATCCATGCCATGGATCATGCCTAGGAATCAGACGCAAGGCGCGCTGGTCGGTAAAATGGCAAAAATGTCTTCACGGCTGGTCGATTGGGGGTATACGGTCAGCACCGGCCCATTGGTTTGGAATAGGCATAAAAATCAGCTCGTATCAGCTCCTGGGGCGAATCGATATCCGCTTATATGGGCAGAAGCGATTACTTCAGACGGTAGGTTTGTATTTCGAGCAGAGAAAAAAAATCATGCCCCTTTTTTCAAGTTTGAAAGGGGGAATGATAGTTTGCTAGTTACTCGTCCTTGCGTGTTGCTTCAAAGAACTACCGCCAAAGAACAGGCTCGTAGATTAATTGCGGCACTACTCCCAGCGGAGTTTATAGCTATGTATGGAGGAGTGGTTGTCGAGAATCATCTTAATATGGTTCGTCCGCTAGGTGATAATCCGGTTGTAAGCGCAGATGTTATCTCTGCTTTTTTAAATAGCAGGGCTGCGGATGCAGCATTTAGATGTATTAGCGGTTCAGTGGCAGTATCGGCATACGAGCTTGAGTCTTTGCCGCTGCCATCTCCCCGCGCTTTAGCTGAGCTGAAAAAATTAGTTGCAGCGTCTGCTTCTAAAGAAGTTGTTGATGCAGCGTGTGATAAATTATATGCAAGGAAAGCATGATGCTTCCAAAGTACGCTACGTGGGAGTTGGTGGCCGAGCGTCTGCCAACCATATTTCCTGAGGGAATAGCACAACGAAACTATTGTATTCGTGAGTTATCCGCTAAGACGATTTTTACTTTTTTGTATATAGGCGCAATCGAAGGTACAGACGTCTATCTCGGGCCTATCCATGTGTATAGGATGACCGATCGTCAGTCGAAGATGTCTTCAGATGATGAGAGGCTAGCATACCGTTCAAACATGCTCAAAAAGAGCTTTCACATTGAGGGTGTACGGTGGTACGCCGATAATACCCGTGAGCCCATAAGAGACGAAACTCTCAGAGAAGGATTAATAATCGTAGGTGCTGTTGTAGAACGGACTGACGTTCCAACCACATCAAGCCGACCGCGATACGCGTTGAATAAAGACTTGGCTGATCTGTTTGATCCTGCTTTGAAGGATTCCGCCTTGACCCAAGCGATTTTGGCTTGGCAAGCCAAAAATCTTACTCCAAGCGCCCTCGCCAGAGTATCGTTGCTTCGAATGGGAACCGCGGGGAAGACCGGTGTGCCCGTCCAATTTCCGAGTGGCGACACTCGAACGTTGTCGCCTGGTCCGAGTTCATTGATTTCAAAAGCAGTGGTCGAAGTTTTTGCGTCAAGGTTTTTGAAGCAGCCGGGAGTACTATGGCTTAGTGAGTCCAGCAACAAAGTCGCTGTTCAGGACGTAAAGTTGGCTACTGCAATAGGGCTTGATATTGTCGCGAAAAAAGATCTTCCTGACTTAATTCTTGTAGATCTCGGTCCAGTAGATCCGCTTATCATTTTTGTGGAAGTAGTTGCTACTGATGGCGCTATAACACCGAGACGTCAAAGGGCACTTTTTGAACTCACCGATAAGGGCGGGTTTGAGCGCTCGCAAGTCGTGTTTCTCACCGCGTACGCGGATCGGGAGTCACCAGGTTTCAAGAAAACGATCACAGGGTTAGCGTGGGGAGCATATGTTTGGTTTATGAGTGAGCCAGACAATATTGTTCTGTTTCAGGAGGGCGGAGGATTGACTCCTAAGTCCGCTGGCGTCCTAAGTATGAATGGCGATGAATTAGTACTTTTATAATGTATCTACCCGCCGTTGACGGCGATTGGGGTTTGAAATGTCTTCGACGAAAAGGGTATTAATCACTGATCTGGATAATACGTTATTCGACTGGGTCGAGTTGTGGGTGCGGTGCTTTTCAGCAATGCTTGAAGAGCTTGTAGTCATAAGTGGCGTATCTAAAAGTCAGCTGCTACCGGAAATATCCATTGTTCATCAGAAACATGGTACGTCAGAGTACTCCTTCTTAATTGAAGAACTACCGTCTCTTCAAAAATTTCTTGCTGGACGAAATGCTCTCGAGGTATTTGCTCCGGCAGTGAACGCATTTCGGGAAAAGAGGAAGGAATATCTAGTCCTTTATCCTGGCGTCGCTGAGACTCTCCAAGAGCTGAAAAAACGGGGGACTTTAATTGTAGGGTACACTGAGTCTATGGCTTTCTACTCTAACTATAGGGTTAGAAAACTAGGGCTAGATGGTGTTTTTGACTACATATTCTGTCCTGAGGATCATATTGTTCCTGATAATGTTGGGGAGACCAGACGCTATCCTGCTGAACATTATGTATTGAAGTCCACCATCCAACATCACACGCCTAAGGGCTCAAAAAAACCTGATGTCGATGTGCTGCAGTGGATAGTGGCGGATTTGAGCTTGAAAACCTCAGAGTGTGTCTACATTGGCGATAGCTTGATGAAGGACATCGCCATGGCCAATGATTGCGGAATTGATAGCGTTTGGGCGAAATACGGCGTAGCACATAAGCGCGATGAGTATAAGTTGCTCCAAGAGGTAACGCATTGGACGCCAGCGGAGGTTGAACGAGAGCAGAAGATTAGGGAGCGTGAACACGTTTCGCCAAGCTTTGTCTTGAATGAAGGGTTTGCGGAGCTTCTGTCGATTTTTGACTTTAAATCTTTTGTTGGTGTACGGGGATAAATATGTCACGGGAAAGGGAAGCAGAAATTATTGAGGTCTGGAAGGCCGTTATAGACGTTCAGATTCATTTCAACGACATAGGGATGCGTATTCGTGGGATGTTTGTAACTATCATCCTAGCGCTTTTTGCTTCTCTTGGTTTTTTATTAGATAAGAAAATTGGGCTGGAGGCTGGGCGCCTGGTTATCCAATTTGCTGTGGTCGTGCCTTTGTTTGGTGTGCTTGGTACTTATCTGTTCTATTTTATGGACAGATACTGGTATCACCGGTTGCTGATTGGTGCTGTTAAACAAGGAATAGTGATTGAGCAGCTCGGAATTGGAACTGTTCCTGAATTAAATCTCACGAAGGTTATTGGTGATGAAAGTCCGTATGAGCCTCGGGGGTTCGCGAAATTTTTTGCGGGATTGATAGTAAGCCACCCCAAGCTTAAGACCACTGGAAAACTACACTCAGATGGTAAAATTGAGTTTTTTTATAAGTCGGTGATGGTCGCTTTGACCTTGACTGCGCTGCTCATAGCGTGCATGGGCGGTGTAGAACTAAAATCTTCATCGCCCTCTACACCAATAAAGGCTCCGGTCGTTGAATCCATCGGCAAGGCAGAGGGGAATGGAAGTTCTCAGGCAGGCGAAGGAAAGTTGAATTCGCTGAAAGAGACAGAGATCGCTATTAAAAGTACCGAAATTTTGCCACCTGCTAAGTCCAACACAGATAACTCTAAGGTTGATAAGGCGCCGGACGTTGCTCCACCATCTAAGATTGATGCTGCTGAGGGTCATGCGGAAAAGAAGTCTGAAGGCTCGCCACAATCAAAACATGATGCAGCTAACGATCATATTGGAAACAGGGCAGATACTCCACCGAGTGTACCTACGGGAGGCACATCTAACAGTAAGTAAAAGTCATTTAATTGTGAGATTTTGAGTTGCTTGCGGTCTATGTAGGCAACTTTTCTCATATCTATTTTTGATTGTTTTTAGTGTTAGATTTGATAGGTTTCTCGTTGTTTTTCACGGTTGGTGTCTAAGTGCTTGGAATTAGTGTTTTGATTTGATGTTGCCATAGAGGTATTGTGTTTAGTGTCGTTTTTAGTTGATGTGTGGTAGTGATGTTGGGCGATGATTATGTTGCGTATTATACTCGGCTCAGTCGCGTGACTTCGGGGTACTGCTTCTTCATCCGAAATTTTGTTAATTCGCCAAACCCTTCGATCCAGCGATCTCTGATCGCGCTGATCGAAGGGTTCACCTGCGTTTCCCGACTGCCACCTCGGTTTTCCTATCCCCATCCAATCCGTCCGCCAGCGCGGTCCGTCGTTTTCGGGCCGGTGCGGCATTACGGCAGGCTCCACACCTGCCTGCGTCCGGTCTTCTTTTTACAGATATATAGCTAGGAAGGTGGCGACACCGGCGACACCGGCGACAAGCCAAGTCCCACGTGGCCGGGAGGGTGGCGACAAAAGTGGCGACAGTCGCCACTTTTGAGGCTGTTTGCCTGGGCCACTTGACCCGTTCTTTGAGTCGGTATAACAATTACCGCACGGATCGCTGTCGTTGACAGCACCAGCCCAGGTAGCCAGAACCTTCAAGGCTACGTCACTTGCGTGGTGGTTCTTCCGAAGTGCGATTAGCGTCCGGCGGCTCGCACGTTCACTCCCCGAGAGTGATGGATGCCTACTCGACTTATCTGTCCACTGCGGCAGACGATGGACCTTCCTCGCTGCGTTGCAGCAACCTCACCTTCCGGCACACTTCGCTGCGCTAATCCGCGCCCGTCTCTTTCTCCCGGAAAGAGACGGGCGCTCGTATCACTGCTGCAAGCCACGTCTTACATGGCATTGCCGCAATTCTCCTCGTGACAATCGGCGTGACAACTCCGATGTGTCTCCATCCGCAACGACACAGGCACCGGTGCCGCAGCCTATGGAAAAGCTGTACCTGACTGACAGTCAGGGATGTCCCAGGTGTCGATGTTGTTGCCCTCTCCCACTCAGGATCTCCAGGTGTCGAACTCGTCAGTCGGCACAGTCTCCACCCGCCCGCATTTTCGGATGCGTTTAAGGAGGCCAGATTCATGGGGGCATGCCCTTGCTCTTGGTCGTAAGGAGCCGTTCGTTCCGCGTCAGTGAACACCTCACAGGCCGCAGGGGCCTTGATCCCTGATAACACTCAACAGCCGTGGCGGGACTACGTGAGGACAACCAGAAATGAACGAGGAGAGGGCCCATGCAGCAGTTAGATCCGAAGCTTGTACTACCACGACCGCCTCGACCGCTGATTGAGTCGAATCTAGTGGCCCAGCCTTATCCGGTGCAGGCACTGGGTGGGATTCTTGGGCCTGCGGTTGAGCGCATGGCCGAGGTGATCGGCGTGCCCCAAGCACTTGCTGCGCAATCGGTGTTAGCTGCCTCGGCCCTGGCCACCCAAGGCCATGCGGGGTTACAACTCGACGGAAGAAATTATCCACTGTCGCTGTACCTGATCACCGTGGCCGCGTCCGGCGATCGCAAAACGGCGGCAGATCGATTTGCATTGCTGCCAGCACGGCAATGGGAGCGCGAGCAGTGGCAGCGCTACCGCGAACAACTCGCCCGGTACCGCGTTGCACAGCGACAGGCGCAGCGTATAAACCCTGCCGAGCTCGACCCCACAATAAACGTACCGCTTGAAGCGGAGCCCTCTGCCCCCCGACTTATCACCACAGACCCAACCATCGAGGCCCTGATCAAAGGGCTCTGCCATGACTTGCCCAGTATGGGCCTGTTCTGTGACGAAGGCGGACAGTTCCTCGGCAGCAGCACCATGAGTCGGGATAACCGCTTGAAAGCGGTCACGACCTTATCGTCACTCTGGGATGGCAGCCCGATAGATCGCGCGCGCTCCATGGTTGGTGAAAGCCTGCGGGCTTATGATCGGCGCTTGAGCCTGCACCTGATGCTGCAGCCGTACTTGGCCATGCAGTTACTCAGTGATCCGTTGCTGCAGGGGCAAGGCATCCTAGGTCGCTGCCTGATGACCTGGCCCACCAGCCTGGCTGGACAACGTAGCTATCAGGCTGTCGACTTGTCGAAAGACGCCGTCCTAAAGCGATATCACCACCGCCTTTCGGCCCTGTTTCATCAGCCTTGGTCACTTTCCGCTGACGGTGCTCTGCAGCTGTCACCGCTGACCCTCAGTCCGTTGGCCCGCCGTCGCTGGATTGATCTGCATGATGCCATCGAAGCCCAACTGGGTGAGTTTGGCGAGCTGGCCAGCGTACGGCCTAGCGGATCGAAGGCCGCCGATAACCTGCTGCGCGTCGCTGGTATCCTGGCAGTCGTGGAGGAGAGCGGGGTTGTGGAGGTCGACCATATCCAACGGGCCTCCGCTTTAGTCGGCTACTACCTCACCGAGATCCAGCGCCTGACCGAACAGGAACCGGTGTGCCGGGTAAAGGAGGAGGCGGACCGGCTGCTGCGCTGGCTGCAGGTCAAGCATTGGAAGCGCTTCAGTATTCGAGAGCTGAATCGCAACGGTCCCCGTTTTGCCCGTAAGAGCAGTCGCCATGCCGCCAAGCTGCTGGTCGAGTTGATTGATCATCAGTGGTTGACCACCGACGGCCACACCTTTGAGGTGCGCCATGTTCAATCTTGATGAAGCACTGCGCAACCACCTAGCTCAACGCCAAAATGAGCCGAAAGCGCGGTTTGTCGCCGCGAGTGTCGCCACTTTGTCGCCACGCTCAAAGCCAGGCAGGACAAGGGTTGTCGCCGCTGTCGCAGATGTCGCCACCCTCCGTAAAGCTAGCACCTCGACGACAGTCATCATCCAATGGTTGAAAGAGGAGGGCGCGCATCTTTACGTCACCGACAACACGCTGTGTTTTCGCCCGACTGATTGGACCCAGTTCGCTATCGTGAGTGCCCACTGGCGAGCCCTTTTGCATGATCTCGCGGCAGTCGATCAGGAACAGAAAAATGGCTCGGATCGGTAAGCGAGCGGGGCGTAATTTTGGCTTCGGTCGCCAGCTCAGCTATGCCGGACCACAAGCACTGAAAGATCTGTTTGGCGACGGCCATTTTGCTACCGTCAAAGCCCATAGCGATCGCTGGCAGGCATTCGTGAATTGGTGTCGATCCGAGGAAGGGCCGAGGCTCAATGACGCGCGACAGATCGACCGCGAGATCCTCATGCGGTACGCCTTCCATATGCGCGAGCAGGTTGATCAGGGCAATGTTGGCATCGCCACCGCGCAGAACCGTCTGTCCAGCGTGAACCGAACGATGGCTGCGCTGCGCGGTGATCAGTACGTCAAAATTCCCAGTCCGAGCAAGGCGCTGGGCTTGCAGCGCTCAAGCGTGCGTAGCGATGCGCCGCAAGGCCAAGACCGTGTGCAGGTCAGGCTAATTACGCAGGCGCTGTCAGAGCGTCAGCAGGCGAGGGTGAGTGCCATTGTGCTCCTCGCTCGGGAGACCGGCATGCGCCTGCGTGAAACGATCTTGGCGGACCTGCCCCGACTGCAACGAGAGGCCCAGCGACTGGGTAAGATCAACATCCAGGATGGCACCAAAGGCGGTCGATCAGGCGCGTCCGCACCGCGTTGGATTACGGTCACGGATCAAGTCCGCGGCGCCCTGGATATAGCCTGCGAGGCGTCACCCAGTGGCAGTAGGAATTTGTTGGCGCCCGATGAAAGCTACAAAGACTTCATACAAAAGGTCGTGCGGCCGGCACGCGACCTCCTGCATGAACAAGGTTTGAAAGGCTTCCATGAACTGCGGGCAGCTTACGCCTGTGAGCGCTATGAACAACTGACCGGCTTCCCTGCACCCATCAATGGCGGTCGTGGTCATCGAGAAGATCGCCAGCTCGATCAGCGTGCGCGAGAGCAAATCAGCCATGAGTTGGGACATAACCGCATGGATGTGGTGAGTGCCTACATCGGAGGTCGGCGATGAAGCCCGAGTTCGACATGGCGTTGTTTCTGAGTCCGGTGCTCAAAGGTGCGTACGCAACGCGCCAGCGGCACATCAGGCAAGCAGAAAGGATGCACGAGGCGATTCGTGAACGCTGGAGTTGTGAGACCCCCTGGTCCTGGAAGGAAAAGCACGCCCGATGGTTTTTAGAGCACTATCTGCGTTGCTCTGCACCAGCGACCGTCTATTACTATGAATTAACAGCAGGATTGATCCGCCGCAGAAAGGCGCAACTTGTGGTTGTCTGATAGATCTCTTAAGCGTGAGCCCCTCAGTATGGGAATGCGGAGCCTTCCCATACTCAGGGGCTTGGCCGAAGAAGCGCAGGCATGCGAGAGATTTAGCGATAGTCGTCATTTCTGTCGGCGTGCTCCACGACACGGATGGCATGGATTGTCGCCGGTGATGCTTAGCGTATCGGCACCACGTTACGGTCCCTGGTTTGATTTATGGCAGATGCCGACAGGCTGCCGGTGGCCGCCTTCTGGATATGTTCACTCCACCAGGCCATCATCGGACGCCGGCGTTCGATGTAATCCGTCCGGTTGTAGGCGCTACGAACTTCGTCCTTGTCGACATGCGCCAGCGCGACCTCGATCAGCTCCGGATCCCAGCCATGCTCATTCAGGATGGTGCTCGCCATCGAGCGCAAGCCGTGGCTGACTAGACGGTCCTGAAAGCCCATGCGCTTCAACGCCATGTTGGCGGTCTGGCTATTGGCATGGGTGCGGGGGTTTCTATCTGAGGGGAACACGTACTCTCTGTTACCGCTGAGTTGCTTGAGTGTCTCCAGTAACGAAAGTGCCTGATCGGTAAGAGGGATTGTGTGCGGCCGACGCTTTTTCATGCGCTCTGGCGGAATGGTCCAAATGCACTTGTCGAAGTCGATATCTGCCCATCGTGTGGTGGCTGCTTCGGCAGGGCGGGTCATCGTGTGCAACTGCCATTCGATCAGGCAGCGGGTCGTGCGCTTGATGCTGGCGTTCGCGATTTCCATCATGAGCTCGGGAAGCTCCTCAGGTGGTAGCGCAGCCATGTTCTCTTTCTTAGGTTTCTTGAACACCGCCCGAATTCCATTGAGGGGGTTCGCAAATATCAGCCCGGAGTTGACCCCGTAGGTCATGATCTCGTTGAGTCGTTGGCTCAATCGTTTCACGGTTTCCAGGCTCCCTTTGGCCTCGATTGGGCGAAGGATCTTGATAACCATCGGAGCCGTGATTTGAGAGAGCGGCGTTGTTTTCATACTTGGGAAAACATGAAGCGTCAGCGATCTCCAAATGTCTTCGGCGTAGGCTCTGGTTACGGAGTCTTTCTTCAGCTCGAACCAGGCAGTGGCCACCTTCTCGAAAGTATGTTCAGTCTCAGCAAGTTTGGCTTGCCTTACCTCGTTACGCTGGGTTTTGGGATCAGTGCCCAAAGCGAGCAACTCACGCGCCTCTGCGGCTTTCTTCCGGGCGTTGGCGAGGG
This sequence comes from Pseudomonas sp. P4_C4, assembly GCF_056402055.1. Lineage (NCBI taxonomy): Bacteria > Pseudomonadati > Pseudomonadota > Gammaproteobacteria > Pseudomonadales > Pseudomonadaceae > Pseudomonas > Pseudomonas sp. P4_C4. Next base: position 10,065 of record NZ_JBFUID010000076.1, read on the forward strand.
AGAGGTCGGGGTAAGGACCGAGCGCCATGTTGATACGGCTTCTGGTCAACGGCTCGCGGTAATTGAAATTCCACATCATCGAGCCGCTGGCGCGTACTCGAAGCTGCAAGCCATCGCCGTCGCTGAGGACGAAGTCTTTACCAGTTGCTTTGACCGCCTTGAGCTGGCGATCGGAGAGGCGGGTTGCGTTAGTAGGCATGGGGGCTACCTCCAGCACCGTTTTGGTATCCTGAAAATAGCATTTGGTGGTCCGGGATACCACCTGGGATACCAAAGCGCCTGGAACTCAGAAACTCTCCAAAGACCCCAAAGGCGCCGAAACCCTTGTATTCATTGGATTTCAGGCACAAAAAAAGACGTCCGTGGACGTCTTTAGATGATGAAGTGGTGGAGCCGGGGGGATTTGAACCCCCGTCCGCCAGTACTCCGCTGTCGGTACTACATGCGTAGCCGTGTCTATTAAGTTAACCCTCAGCGACCCGACGGGCAGGGTGCTTTGGGCGAGTTGTGTAAGTTTTAGCCGCTTCGTCCACAACGTACTGCACGGCGATTCTGTTCTATATGACAATCACTTTGGGTTTACAGACATCCCCTGATGATTGCTGGACCCGAAGGTACCAGGAGGGAAGGGCTAAGGCTGCTTACGCAGCGAGAGCGTATTCCCCGTAGGTTTCGTCATTGGCAACTATAGGAAGTTGCAACAGTGGATTTACGAGTTCTGTTACCAACTCGGCATGCACCTAAAGTTTCGCAACCGGCGTCGAATCCTAAACGGCCCCGAGCCTGGTGCTCTTTGAATCAAGTGAGCAACAAGCCTGTACAGTGTACGTCAACGTGACCCAGAAGGCCAACCCGAAGGTTGGCCACCACAAATTATGGGTTGGGCTCGTTGCTCTGTCTGTCAGCGAGTGCCATTGCCTGGGTGGCCTCGGTGACGCATTTTTTGTCGTCTCCGGAGGCTTGTGAGGCTTCGGCGCTGGACATCAGTCTTTTGATCTCCATTGTGGTGCTTCCGGAGGTCGCCGGCAGCGCATTCACTTTGCCTTTGAGCTCTTGCAGTTTGCTCGTACAAAGGTTGTTGTCCGCAGCAAATACAGGAGAGGCCAGCATGGCAGCAGCAATGAACAGGCCAGCGAGTGTGGTGCGTTTCATGGGTATCTCCTTGAGCTGATGGTCTCGGTGCTGCCGTATGAGTGGACGGCCAAGCCGAGCCCGAAAAATCAGTCACGATCTGATGGGGCTTACCTCAAAGACTACGATTCAACGCAAGAATTCGGTTTTTCAGAAAACGTGTCGAGCTTTTTCCAGCGATGCGGACGGTTACACATTTCCAGACCCCAGATGCAACAAAACCCGCAACTGGCGGGTTTTGGTTTGCTTCGTATCGGACGCAGCCGGGCTTTGAACTCCCGGCTGCCAGTACTCCGTTGTTGATGTACACCAACAAGGCCCACCCGAAGGTTGGCCTTGAACTGAGTTACTTCGCGCCTTTGTGCGCGTTCGTGACGTCCATGATGGTTTGGTTGGTCTCGGCGATGCAATCATCAATACCTGCCTTGGTGCCTTTTGCCTGGTCGGCTTTGGCTTTCTTGACGGAGGCCTCCACCTGGTCAAGCATTTCCCCGGGAATCTGTGCCTTGCCGTTTTCGATGGTTTGCAGGTTGACCGCGCACTGGTCTTTTTCGGCCGCAAACGAAGTGGAAGCCATCATGGAAGCAACAACGAACAAACCTAACAGCACAGAACGATTCATGTGTATCTCCTTGGACTGAAGGACCAGTCATTGCTGGCCATCAAAACGGTCTACCGAGTTTTAGGAAGTCCCGCATTAGCGGGACTTGATCAGTGGACTGCGGCGGCACGTCAGGGTTCTGCTTTTCTACTGTAGAGCTGTCGATTCCGGCAAGTAGCGTTAAGGAATGCACGTCTATGCACCTTCCTGTAGATCCTGCTATCAGGGCACCCTAGCCTGGGTAACGCGGTCCACCAGATAGACTAGTCCGTGGTAGTCAATGCCGCCATGTTGCGTCAGACCGATCTCACAGGTGCGGCTGGTCGATATCCCCTCGCTGCATTGTTGCACCGCGTCCTTGAGCGTGCGCAGGGAATGGGCGTTCAACTCCGGCGTGGTGAAACCCTTGTCGCCGGCGAAGCCGCAGCAGTGAATGCCTTCGGGAATGACCACGTTTTTGCTGCATTTGCGCGCCAGATCGATCAGCGCCTGACTTTCGCCAAGGTGCTGAGTGCTGCAAGTGACGTGCACCGCAATCGGCGCATCCTGCGGTGTGAAGTCGAGGCGATCCATCAAGTGCGTGCGAATGAAGCGCACCGGGTCGTACAGGTCCAGACGGTTTTCGCTCAAGTCCTGAACCAGACGCAAGGTGCAGGGGCTGGTGTCGCAGTAGATCGGGTCGAGCCCGCCGCGGCTGGCGTGCAGCAACGCGCCAATCAGCTCCTGGCGTTTGTGTTCGGCTTGCTCGGCGTAGCCTTTGGACGCGAACGGCTGACCGCAGCACAGGTTGTCGAGGTTGTCCGGGAAAACCACCTGATAACCGGCCTTTTCCAGCAGGCCTCGGGTCTTGTCGTGCAGCGACATTTGTTCCGTGTCGCCCGCCGCCGGCCCCATGGCCCTTGATACGCAGGCGGCGAGGTACACCACACGCGGACGCTCATCGTTGATCGCCGGGCTGAAGCGGATCGGCCGTTCAGGCTGAGGCATGGCATTGGTCCACAGCGGGACCTGCCCCTTGGACAGCTTGCTGGCGGCTGCGGAAAGTTTTGCCAGGCGCGGCGCTCCCAACAACAGGCGCGCACCATTGGCTACGTGCAGGGTGAAGCGCGCACCTTGCAGTGCCGTGGCGAAATTTCCTTCAAGCCAGTTGGCGGTTTTCGTATGCGTCGCCTTCCGGCTACGCAGCTTTTTCACCAGTTCGCCGGTATTGATGCCTACAGGGCAACGTTGCGCGCACAGGCCGGTCGCGGCGCAGGTATCGATGCCTTGATAGTCGTAAGCGGTTTCGAGTTCGGACGTATCGATGCCCGCGCGTTTCTTCGCCTGAATGTCGCGCCAGATCACGATGCGCTGACGCGGGCTCAGGGTCAGTCCTTTCGACGGGCAAACCGGTTCGCAGAAGCCGCACTCGATGCACTTGTCCACAATCTCGTCAGCGGCGGGCAAGGGCTTGAGGTGCTTTAGGTGGATCTGCGGATCTTCGCTGAGTACCACGTCCGGGTTGAGAATGCCGTTGGGATCCAGCAGACGCTTGAGCTGCCACATCAATTGGTAGGCATCGCTGCCCCATTCCAGTTCGACGAACGGCGCCATGTTGCGCCCGGTGCCGTGTTCGGCTTTCAGCGAACCGCCGAACTCCACTGCCACCAGTTGCGCCACGTCGTCCATGAACGCCTGATAGCGTGCGACTTCTTCCGGGCTGTTGAAGCCTTGGGTGAAGACGAAGTGCAGATTGCCTTCCAGCGCGTGTCCGAAAAGGATCGCTTCGTCGTAGTGATGTTTGTCGAACAGTTCGATCAGGCGGTTAACGCCGCTGGCCAGTTGTTCGATCGGGAAGGTGACGTCTTCGATGATCACCGTGGTGCCGGTCTTGCGCACTGCGCCGACGGCAGGGAAGGTGTCTTTGCGGATGGCCCAGAGACGGGCGTTTTCCTGTGGATCCTCAGTGAAATCGACCTGCTTTTCCACGGGGAACGTTTTCAGCGACGCCATGATCTGCGCCAGTTGTTCGTGCAGCAAGGTGGACGACGCGGCGCGGGATTCGATCAGCAAGGCGCAGGCATTGTTCGACAGCTGTTGTACGAAAGGCGGCATGCCGGGTTTGTCCTGCACTGAACGCAGGCTGCGCCGGTCCAGCAGTTCCACGGCCGACACCGGTTGGCTTTTCAGTACGGTGACCGCGTTGCAGCAGGTCTCGACATCCGGGAACACAATCAGGGCCGAGGCCTTGTTCGGATGGTCGATCACCGTGTCGTAGGTCACCGCGCTGATGAACCCTAGCGTGCCCTCGGAGCCCACCAGCAAGTGGCTCAAGATATCCACAGGCTCGTCGAAATCCACCAAGGCATTGAGCGACAGGCCGGTGGTATTTTTCAGACGGTATTTGTGGCGAATTCTCGCAGCCAGTTCGGCGTTGGCGCGGGTCTCGCGTCCCAGGGTTGTCAAACGCTCCAACAGAGCGGCGTGGCTTTGGCGAAACGCTGCGACGCTGGTGGCATCTTCAGTGTCGAGACGACTGCCGTCAGCCAGCACCAGACGAATGCCGGCCAGGGTGTGATAGGTGTTTTGCGCCGTGCCGCAGCACATGCCGCTGGCATTGTTGGCGACGATACCGCCGATCTTGCAGGCGTTGATCGAGGCCGGGTCCGGGCCGATCTTGCGTCCGAACGGTGCCAGCCAGGCGTTGGCCTGGGCACCAATCACGCCCGGTTGCAGACGAATCTGTGTGCCTTGCCCGCGAATCTCACGCGCGTTCCAGTTATCCCCAAGCACGATCAAAACCGAATCGCTGATGGCCTGACCAGAGAGGCTGGTGCCAGCGGCGCGGAAAGTTACCGGAACGTGATCGCGCTGCGCCAGTTTCAGTAGCGCCACCACTTCGTCTTCGGACTCGACGCGGATTACCAGTTGCGGAATCAACCGATAGAAACTGGCATCGGTGCCGAAGGCCAGGGTCGACAGCGGGTCGTCGAAGCGTCGCTCTTGTGGAATCAGTTGCTGTGCATCACGCAGGAAAGCAGCCGGTAGACTCATTGGTCCTCCAGGATCAATACCACCAGGTCTTTCGGACCGTGGGCGCCGTACGCCAGCACTTGCTCGATGTCGGCAGTCTTCGACGGGCCGGACACCAGCAACGCATTGGTCGGCATGCCCTGGGCCCATTCGAACTCCTGCTGCACCTGATAGAAGTTGTCGCGGATTTCACTGGCCTTGAGCAGGGCGAAATGCACCGGTGGTGCGAGGCTCATCAGGCGCGGTTCTTCCCGCGTCGGCCAGAGAATCAGGCTACCGGTCGCCGCGATGGCGCCGAGGCTGGCGGTCAGGCTCGCCGGGGTGTCGTTGAACAGTTCGGCCTTCCATTCTTCAACCGGGCGGTCGTAGGCCTTGAGCTTCGGTAAATCGGGATTGTTCGCCCAGTGCTGTGTGATCCGTTGACCGTGGGGCGTTGTCGGTGCGATCAGCAGACTCGGCAATTGGCGCTCGCGCAGCAATTGCGCGAGTAGCGTCGGCCATTCTTGGCCGGACGTCAGATGAATTTCCGTGTGCACCGCTTCCATCAGTTTGCGCAGTTGCGCAATGCGTTGCTCAGGCGCGTAGGTGTAAGGCTGGGTCACCAGATCGATATCGAAGTTATCGGCCACTGGCGTGGTGCCTGTCAGACTTTTACGCAGTTTGGCGAGGATATTTTGCTTGGCGCTCATCAACGGTCTCCCTGTTTGGCCAAATGCTCGCGGGCCATGTCATGCAGTGAGCGGGCGGCGGGTTTGGGTGCGCTGTGGTTTTGCGTCCACGGACCGACATTGCTCGGCGTGAGGGCGCGCAAACGGGTGGCGAAGAATCCGAACAGGCGATACAGCGTCGGCGAGCTGTTGAGCTTCGCCCAGGCATTCCAGATGAACCGCTCCTTGCGCGAATACTTGCTGCCCTGACCGCGCATCACTTGATGGGGGCTGTCGGGGGCCTTGACGTTTTCTTCCCGCAGGCGACGCAACAGAGCAGGGATCGGAATTTTCACCGGGCAGACTTCACCGCAGGCGCCGCACAGCGACGAGGCGCTCGGGTGATCCGGCACTTTCGCCAGGCCAACCATGTGCGGGGTGATGATTTTTCCGATAGGCCCGGGGTAAACCTCCCCATAGGCGTGACCACCGATTCGGGTGTAGACCGGGCAATGATTCATACAGGCGCCACAGCGAATGCAGTTCAGGGTCTGGCGCAGTTCGCTGTCGGCAAAGGCCTGGCTACGGCCGTTGTCTAGCAGTACCAGGTGCACCTCCTGCGGGCCGTCGAGTTCATGTTCCTTGCGCGGGCCGGAGATCATGTTGACGTAAGTGGTGATCGGAATGCCCAGGGCCGAGCGGGTCAGCAATGACAGCAACGGCACCACATCGCGCAGGTTCTCGACGACTTTTTCGATGCCGGTGACGGCGATATGCACGGGCGGCACCGTGGTGGTCATGCGGCCGTTGCCTTCGTTTTCTACCAGCAGCAGGGTGCCGGTTTCGGCTACGGCGAAGTTGACACCGGAGACACCGATGTCCGCTTCGAAGAATTTCTGCCGCAAGACCTTGCGACCGATCTGAATGAGTTGGTCAACGTCCTTGGTGTATTCCACGCCAAGTTTGTCGTGGAACAAGGACGCGACCTGACCGGCATTCTTGTGGATTGCCGGCATGATTATGTGTGAAGGCTTCTCGTGGTCGAGCTGGACGATGTACTCGCCCATGTCCGATTCCAGGCATTCAATGCCCCGATCAGCGAGGAAATGGTTCATCTCCATTTCTTCGCTGACCATCGATTTGCCCTTGATCACTTGCCGCCCCTCGTGAGCGCGGATGATCGAGAGGACGATGCCATTGGCCTCGTCCACCGTTTCCGCCCAGTGCACTGTCACACCGTTGCGGGTCAGGTTCTGTTCCAGTTGCTCGAGCAGGTCGGGCAACTTGGAGAGCGCGCGGGCACGGATTGCATTGCCCAGTGAGCGCAAGTGTTCTCTTTCATGGGCATCGCTGAACGCCGCTGCCCGTTTGCTCATCAGTGAATCCATCGCCTTGCGAAAGTTGTTTCGCAATTGCGCGTCACCCAACGCCTTGTGGGCGCGGGTGCGGAAATCTTCTTCTACGGCAACCGTAGGAATAATCGCGGAAGTGCTCATCGGGCACCTCCGGTACGCTGCCAGAGGAAGCTGGCCAGATGCTGACCGCGTAACGCTTCCTGCTGTTTTTCCAGCGAGCCGTTGATGTTCATCAAGCAGCCGCAGTCGGCACTCAATATCTTGTGCGCGCCGGATTCCTTCAACGCCCGGGTCTTGTCAGCCACCATCGCGCCGGAAATGTCTGGCATACGGACGCTGAATGTCCCGCCGAAGCCACAGCATTCACTTTCGTGGTCGTGGTCGACCCGTTCCACGTTGCTCAACTGCGCCAATAATTCGCGGCCGTGCAGGTGGGTGTTCATCTCGCGGCGTGCCGAGCACGAGGTGTGCAGCGCCACTTTTACCGGCTCGCCGCTGTCCTTGAGCTGCACCTTGCAGACAAACAACAGGAACTCGGCCAGCTCGTAGGTTCTGGCCGCCAGGGCCTGAACCTGTTTCAACGTCTCCGGCTCGTCCTTGAACAAGTCGGCGTAATGTTCGCGCAGCATGCCCGCGCAAGAGCCCGACGGCACCACCACCGGATAGTCGCCGGCAAACAGCGCCAGTTGCGAGCGCGCCACGGTCCGTGCCTGTTCGGTGTAACCCGAGGTGTAGGCCGGTTGGCCGCAGCAACTTTGCCCTTGCGGGTACTCGACACGAATGCCTTCGCGCTCGAGCAGGTGGATCGCATCCATCCCGGCTTGCGGGTAGAACAAATCGACCACACAGGTCCCGAACAGGTAGACCCGTAACGGTTTCTCGCTGGGGTATTGTCGAGGCTCGGGCAGTGGCGGGGCGACACGGGTCGCATTCGGCACGGCGTTGTAAAAAAGCTCGCTCATCAGGCGGTCTCCGGGTGGTCCCGGTTATTCGTCTGTTGAGGCTGCTGAATATAGAGCGGCAAGCTTTCAGCAGCCTTACAGACCGGGGTGTGAATAGCGGACGCCGGGGGCGTGGCCCGGCGTCGGTTTTTATCGTATTGCCTGTAGTCCTAGTGCACCAGCATGCCGGTGAACCAGTAGGCCTGGGCCAACGTGATCAAGCCGACAATCGTTGCAAAGAATAGGCTGTGCTTGAGGGTGAAGCGGAACAGATCCGATTCTTTGCCCACCAGGCCGGTCGCGGCGCAGGCCACGGCGATCGATTGTGGCGAGATCATCTTGCCGGTCACGCCGCCGCTGGTGTTCGCCGCCACCAGCAGGGTGTCGTTGACACCGATCTGGTGCGCAGTGGTCGCTTGCAGCGAACTGAACAGGGCGTTGGACGAAGTATCGGAACCGGTGAGGAACACGCCCAGCCAGCCGAGGAACGGCGAGAAGAACGGGAACGCTGCACCTGTCGCCGCCAATACCAGGGCCATGGTCGAGGACATGCCCGAGTAGTTGGTGACGAAAGCAAACGCCAGCACCATGCCGATGGACAGGATCGGCCAACGCAGTTCGTAGAAGGTCTCTCTCAAAGTGGTCAGACCAGTTTTTAGATTGACCTTCAGCACCAGCATCGAGATCAGCGCCGAGAAGAAAATCGCCGTGCCGGTGGCGGAAATCGGGTCCAGTTTGAACACTGCCGGAAGGGCAGTCGGCGCGGCCACGATCGGTGCGACCTTGATCACCATCTGGTCCAGGTGCGGGATGGCGAAGTTGAACACGAAGCTGTACATCGAACCGCCGGCGGCGAACATCGCCTTGAACGGTTTCAGGGTCCAGATCGTGACCAGTACGGTGAGGATCAGGAACGGCGACCAGGCCTTGAAGATTTCCCCAAGACTGTAGGGCGAAGCCACGGTGGTGCGCTTCTGGCCGAAACCACCGACGCTTGCGCTCACCACGGAGGCCGAGACAGCGCCGACGATGTGTTGGCCGGCGGCGCGTTTTGGTTGCCAGACTTTCAGGAACAGGGTCAGGGCAATCAGGCTGACCAGGGCCGAGGTGATGTCCGGCAGTTCCGGGCCGATGAAGTTCGAGGTGAAGTACTGGGTGACGGCAAAGCTCAAGCCGGCCACCAGGGCTGCCGGCCAGGTTTCCCGCACGCCGCGCAGGCCGTCCATCATGAACACCAGCCAGAACGGCACGAACAGCGACAGCAGCGGCAATTGGCGACCGGTCATGGCGCCGATCTTGAAGGCGTCGATGCCAGTCACTTGCCCGGCCACAATGATCGGAATGCCCAGCGCGCCAAAGGCTACCGGCGCGGTGTTGGCGATCAGGCACAAGCCGGCGGCGTACAGCGGGTTGAAGCCCAGTCCTACCAGCAGGGCTGCGGTAATCGCCACCGGAGCGCCGAAACCGGCCGCCCCTTCGAGGAAGGCACCGAAGCAGAAGCCGATCAGCAGGACCTGCAGGCGCTGGTCGTCGGTGATCGACAGGACCGAACTGCGGATGACTTCAAACTGACCACTCTTGACCGTCAGTTTGTAGAGGAACACCGCTGCCACAATGATCCAGGCAATCGGCCACAGGCCATAAGCGAAGCCATACCCGGCGGCGGCGAACGCCATATCGACCGGCATCTGGAACGCGAAGATCGCCACCAGGATCGACAACGCCAGGGTGATGCTGCCGGCCACATGGCCTTTGAGGCGGAACACGGCCAAAGCCAGGAAGAAAAATACGATAGGGATAACGGCTGCGAGTGCGGACAGGCCGAGGCTGCCGAGCGGGGTATAGAGCTGTTGCCAGGTTTGCATATGGGGTGGCCCCTAATTGTTGTTGGTCAGGCACTGATCAGCGTTCTTGGTTAATTGGTAAGACCAATTTACAATCGCTGTTGGCTAGGGTAAAAGCCTTGTAGGCGGTGTGTCAATTTGCCGCCCTAAAACTTTTGTCGAATGCGAAGTGCGCAGGTCGTCTGTCTGGTATGACCAAATGCGCTGTGGCAGGTGCTGGCGCGGCGCCGATAGGCCAGAATAGAGCCCCGGCGAGCCGTCGGATCGTGGAGTAATCGAGTTATGGGGTTTGATCAGATTCGTCAGCGCCGTTTGTCTGACGATATTGTCGAGCAGCTTGAGGGCATGATCCTCGAGGGCACGCTGAAAGCGGGTGAGCGCTTGCCGGCCGAGCGCGCGCTGGCCGAGCAATTTGGCGTGTCACGCCCTTCGTTGCGCGAAGCCATTCAGAAGCTGACCGCCAAGGGCCTGCTGGTCAGTCGCCAGGGTGGCGGCAACTATGTGGTGGAATCACTGGGTAGCACCTTCAGTGATCCCTTGTTGCATCTGCTGGAAAGCAATCCTGAGGCGCAACGCGATCTGCTGGAGTTTCGCCATACGCTGGAAGCGTCTTGCGCCTACTACGCGGCGCTGCGTGCCACGGAGGTGGATCGCGAACGGCTGACCGCTGCGTTCAACGAACTGCAGGACTGCTATTCCCGTCACGAAGAAGTGAGTCGTGCCGAAGAGGGGGCTGCAGACGCAAGTTTTCACCTGGCGATCGCCGAGGCCAGCCACAATGCCGTGTTGCTGCACACCATTCGCGGGCTGTTCGACCTGCTCAAGCGCAACGTGGTGACCAACATCGGTGGCATGTACAAGCAGCGCACCGAAACCCGCGACATGTTGATCGCGCAGCATCGGGAGTTGTATCAGGCGATTATCGAGGGGCGGGCGGAGCAGGCACGGGAAGTTTCCAGTCGACACATTCTGTATGTACAGGAGGTGCTGGAAGAAGTGCGTCAGGAAGTGCAGCGCATGGCCCGGGCGGAGCGGCGCAAGGGGATGTGATCGTTAAAACAAAAGATCGTCCGAACGCGGCCCGAGCCTGCGGACGATCTTTTCGAGGGCGCCGCGACACTCAGGCGGAAAAATCAGTCTTCCTTGCCCTTGTTGCGCACCGCACGCTGCAACTCGCGACCGGCGTCGCGTTCGCGCTCGGTATCGCGCTTGTCGTATTCCTTCTTGCCCTTGCCCAGCGCGATCTCGCACTTGACCATGTGCTTGCTCCAGTACCAGGACAGGCACACGCAGGCGTAACCCTTTTGCTGCACGGCAGCGGCCAGCTTTTCCAGCTCGCGCCGATTGAGCAGCAATTTACGGGTGCGCACCGGGTCAGCGATGACGTGGGTACTGGCGGTCGTCAGGGGCGTAATGTGGCTGCCGAGCAGCCAGGCTTCGCCATCCTTGAGCAGTACGTAGCTGTCAACCAGCTGCAGCTTGCTTGCCCGCAGACTTTTTACTTCCCAGCCGGCCAGGACCAGACCAGCCTCGAACCGATGTTCGATGAAGTAATCGTGTCGCGCCTTTTTATTTTGCGCGATGGTCCCTGTTGGGTGTTTCTTCTGTTTAGCCATAGGGGCGGCATTATAGGGAGTTGCACGCGAGTCGGCTACGGTGTTGCTACGTGCTTGAGCAGGTTGATTGAATCCCGGACAATGCGGCCTCTTTTTTGAACGCTTGGGCGTGATAACGATGTCGACAGACAAGGTTTCTGTCCACGGCAGTTGGGCTAGCCGCTGGGTCTTCATACTCGCCGCGACCGGTTCGGCCGTGGGGCTGGGTAGTATCTGGAAATTCCCGTACATGGTCGGTGTCTATGGCGGCGGCGCCTTCGTGCTGATGTTTCTGGCCTGCATCGCGCTGATTGGCGTACCGGTCATGCTGGCCGAAACCCTGATCGGCCGGCGTGCCCGGCAGAGCCCGGCCAATGCCTTGAAGACGCTGGCGGTCGAGGCGGGGCACTCGACGAAATGGTCCTGGGGCGCATTTGCCGGGATGATCACGGCATTGCTGATCCTGTCTTTCTACAGTGTGGTTGGCGGCTGGTCGCTGGATTACATCATCGACATGGGGCGTGGCGATTTTCAGGGCGCGACGCCTGATCAGGTGGGGGCTTACTTCGGCAATGTGATCGCCGATCCCTGGCGCCTGACACTTTGGCACACGATTTTCATGCTGTTGTCCGCGGTGGTGATCGCCAAGGGCGTGGTTGCCGGGCTTGAGCGCAGTTTGCGCATCATGATGCCGTTGTTGTTCGTGATGATCCTGGTGCTGCTGGGCTACAGCATGACCACCGGTCATTTCATGGAGGGCGTGCATTTCATGTTCGACTTCCACCCGGAAAAGGTTCTGGACGGCTTGTTGCCCGCGATGGGGCATGCGTTCTTTTCCCTGAGCGTGGGCGTCGGCTCGATCATGATCTATGGCGCCTACATGCCGAAGAACTCGTCGATCTCAGGGACGGTCGTCGGCGTGGCGCTGCTCGATACCTTCGTTTCCCTGGTTGCCGGACTGGCATTGTTTCCGATTGTTTTCGCGGCGGGCCTGAATCCGAGCGAAGGGCCGGGGCTGATGTTCGTCAGCCTGCCGTTTGCCTTCGGTAACGTGGCGTTCGGGCAATTGATGGGGGTGGTGTTCTTCGTGCTGGTGGCGGTCGCTGCCTGGAGTTCGGCGATTTCCCTGCTTGAACCGATGGTGGCCTACCTGGTCGAGCGCACTAAGGTGAGTCGTGCATGGGTTACTTTCTGGCTGGCTTTCAGCTGCTGGTTTGTCGGTCTGGGCACTGTGTTCTCCTTCAATATCTGGAAGGAGGCCAAGTTCTTCGTGAACGAAGGCGGGATGTTCCACCTCTACCAATGGGGAGCCGCCGGTGGTCTCGACTTCTTTGGCGTGATCGATTTCTTCACCTCGCGACTCATGTTGCCGCTTGGCGGTTTGTGTTTCGTGGTGTTTGCGGGCTGGATCATGGGGCGTGAAGCGGTGCGCGACGAGTTGTCGATCCGCAACCCTGCGCTGTTTGGCCTGTCCTTGTTCTTGATGCGCTATGTGGCGCCCATCGGCATTCTCGTAGTGTTTGCCGCCCAGCTGTGGAAGTGACGCTGACATGACGACACATATTTCACGTTCGGCCTTGCTGCCGTACCCGGCACAAGCGCTGTATGACCTGGTCAACGACGTGGCGCGCTATCCGGAGTTTCTGCCGTGGTGTTCGTCGGCCGAAGTCCTGGAAAGCTCGCCTGAGCATATGAGGGCGAGCGTTGGCGTGGCGAAGGGCGGCCTCAGTCAGCACTTCGTGACGCGCAACGCTCTGGTTCCCGGTCAATCGATCGAAATGAATCTTGAAGAAGGCCCGTTCAATCAATTGCATGGTGTGTGGGTGTTCAAGCCGCTGGGCGAGAAGGCCTGCAAGATCAGTCTTGATCTGTCGTTCGATTATGYCGGGCCGCTGGTTCGCGCCACATTGGGGCCATTGTTCAATCAGGCCGCCAATACGCTGGTGGATGCGTTCTGTCAGCGCGCCAAGCAGATTCATGGTTGAAGCCGTGATCGATATCGAAGTGGTGTACGCCGCTGTGGACAGGCAGGTGCTACTTTCACTCGCGGTGCCGGTCGGCACTACGGTTCGGGCGGCCGTGCTCAAGTCTGGTGTAGGGGCAGAGTTTCCTGAGCTGGATCTTGCCGCCTGCCCGGTGGGTATCTTTGGCAAGGTGATCACCGACCCGGACACTCGAACGATTCAGGCGGGGGATCGAATCGAAATCTACCGGCCGCTGCTGGCGGATCCGAAAGAGGTCCGTCGCCTGCGTGCAGCAAAAGCGGCCGAGGCCAAGGCGCGGAATCAATGATTGAATTGCGCGCCAGGCACTAAAATTTCCGCCCACAGGTGGTTCAATCCCTGAGTGTAAATATGCTTTGTAGGCTTTTTATCGGGGGAATGTAGGATTGGTTTGAGTATTGAAGAGAATTTTCTCTTTGCTTCAATCTTGATTGAATGTGGTTCCGATTAAGCCTAAATCAAGTCTTGCCCTCGTTATGTGAGGGGCAAATAAACTCATTTAGGGATAAATCTGAAATGGACTTGATCAAGTCGTTGAAGCATATAAGTGTGCTGGCAGCAATGGCTGCGGCTTTCACTGTCATGCCGGCCAGTGCAGCCTCCAATGTGTTAACCGCCACGATAAGCGCACAAGGCAAGGTGGTGGCTCAGGCACCCGAGTGGATCTCTGCGGTAGAGTACTTCTCCCAGGCTGATTATTTTGCGAACTATAAGGTTAGCTTCAAGTCGGATGTCTTCATCCAGGCTCCACGGTTCTGCTCTGTATCCCTTACGAACAGCCGTTCCGAAGATGATATTTATTATGGGCGGGCGCGACTTGGGTCTACACCCAAGCAGAATAATTTGAGTGTGATCACTCAACTGGCAGGAATGAAGGGCCCTTCCGGTGATGGTTCCCAAGACTTTATGCTGATGTGTATTAAATAAGCGGGAATCATCGATAGTGATTCCGGCAAGCGATCCGGATCGATCACTATTGCCGGTACATAAAAAAATCCGCCGCCAGAGGTCTGGTAGCGGATTTTCAGAGCAGCCTTGCTGGAGCTTGAATGCCCAGGCAAGCGGCATCATTCGCCAATTACTGCGGCGAGGTGTCCAGCGGTTCAGGCGTCGGGACTGGAGCGGTTTCTACACCGTCGACGTCCTTCTGGATCTGATCCAGCAACGAACCTGGCTTGACCGGTTTTTCCGGTTTTGGCTTCTCGACGTTTTCTGCCGGGGCAGCCACTGTCGTGCCGCTGTCCTTACCAAGGATGGCTTCGTCGCGGCTCACGCCTGGCATGAAATCACCGGAGAGGCTGACAAGCTGGTCATTTGGGTTGAAGATAACGCTGATGCGTTCCTGTTGGCGTTCACCGCCACCGGGTTGCAGGCTGTACAGATAATCCCAGCGATCGGCATGGAAAGTGTCAGTCAGCAGAGGGTTGCCCATGATAAATCGTACTTGCTTACGGGTCATTCCCGGGCGCAACTGGTCTATCATGTCCTGCGTGACGACATTGCCCTGCTGGATGTCGATTTTGTAAACCCCGGGGAATGAACAACCGGCGAGTGCGAGCAGTCCCACAAAGGTGAAACTGGTTAGCAAGAGCTTGGTGTTTTGCATCGGTGGGCGACTTCCACTATCTTGGCTGGGACAACGTAAACGCCGATCATACCCGCATTAAGAGAAGCTGCGAAGCAGCATCGCGAGAAAGCTGACCATGGTTGAAAATAGCGAACTACGCAAAGCCGGCCTCAAAGTGACCCTGCCACGGGTCAAAATTCTGCAAATGCTCGATTCCGCCGAGCAGCGCCACATGAGTGCCGAGGATGTCTACAAGGCCCTTATGGAGGCTGGTGAGGACGTCGGTCTGGCCACGGTTTACCGTGTTCTGACCCAGTTCGAGGCAGCTGGCCTTGTGGTGCGGCACAACTTCGACGGAGGCCATGCGGTCTTCGAACTGGACGACGGAAAGCATCACGACCATATGGTCAACGTCGAAACCAGCGAAGTGATCGAATTCTTCGACGAGGAAATCGAGCGGCTTCAGAAAGCAATCGTCGACAAGTATGGCTTCGAGATGGTTGATCACAATCTGGTGCTGTACGTGCGCAAGAAAAAGTAAGCATGTCGCGCGAACTTGAGGTTCGCGAAACGAACGAAGGCGACCCCAGGGTCGCCTTCGTGCTTTCTGCCTTTATTCAGGCTTTTGCGGCAACCACCATTTTTTTTGCATGCGCCAAGGACTCTTTGGTGAGATCGATGCCCCCCAGCATCCGTGCGACTTCTTCGACGCGGTCGTTTTTGCTCAATCTGGAAACGGCAGTGCGGGTGGCATCTTCGCCGCGCACTTTATGTACAAATAAATGCTGATGACCTTGCGCTGCCACTTGCGGCAAGTGGGTCA
>NZ_JBFUID010000077.1:0-24452 GCF_056402055.1 Pseudomonas sp. P4_C4
CCCCTCATTTGCTGTCAAGTGATTATTTTCAGAAGCTTTCCAAGTTTCCTTTTCAACTTCAACCACTTGCGCTTCAGATCTCTCATCAGCGGGAGGCGAATTCTACAGCGTTACACGCTGCTGTCAACACCTCTTTTTCAACTCCCTTTTGGCTTCGATGACCTGAAGCAACCTGCTGCCGAAAACTGCATAACTCATTGTTTACCAAGGAGTTTCCGTTTCGACTGCGCCGGAAGTGGGGCGAATTATAGGCTTCCAGAATCTGCCGTCAACAGCTATTTTCACAAAACTGTCATATAGCTAAAAAAGCCCCAAAAACAAAAGGCCGACCCGTTGGGTCGGCCTTCTTTACCCTTCTACTTACAAGCTAGGGAAAGCGAACTGCGAAGCCTCATGGCTCGCACGCTGCGGCCAGCGCTGGGTGATGGCCTTGCGGCGGGTGTAGAAACGTACACCATCCGGGCCATAGGCATGCAGGTCGCCGAACAGCGAACGTTTCCAGCCACCAAAACTGTGGTAAGCCACCGGCACCGGCAGCGGTACGTTGACGCCGACCATGCCGACTTCGATCTCGTCGCAGAACAGGCGCGCCGCTTCCCCGTCACGGGTGAAGATGCAGGTGCCGTTGCCATACTCGTGATCGTTGATCAGTTGCATCGCCTCTTCCAGGCTGTTGACCCGGACGACGCACAATACCGGCCCGAAGATCTCTTCCTTATAGATGCGCATTTCTGGCGTGACGTTGTCGAACAGGCAGCCACCCAGGAAGAAGCCGTCCTCATGACCGGCCACGGTCAGGCCACGACCGTCCACTACCAGTGTCGCGCCAGCTGCTACGCCGTCTTCCACGTAACCGCTGACCTTGTCCCGCGCTTGACCAGTAACCAGAGGGCCCATGTCCAGACCGCAGGAAGTACCGGCACCGATCTTCAGCGCCTGGATTTGCGGAACCAGTTTGGCCACCAGAGCATCGGCAACCTGGTCGCCGACACACACGGCCACGGAGATCGCCATGCAGCGCTCACCGCAAGAGCCGTAAGCCGCGCCCATCAGTGCGCTGACAGCGTTGTCCAGATCTGCATCCGGCATCAGCACCGCATGGTTCTTCGCACCACCCAGGGCCTGAACGCGTTTACCGCGCTTGGTGCCTTCGCTATAGATGTATTCGGCAATCGGGGTCGAACCGACGAAGCTCAGTGCCTTGACTTCCGGCGCTTCGATCAATGCGTCCACTGCAGTCTTGTCACCGTGCACCACGCTCAGTACGCCTTTGGGCAAACCAGCTTCCAGCAGCAACTGGGCAATCAGCAGCGTCGAGCTCGGATCACGCTCGGACGGTTTGAGGATGAAGCAGTTGCCGCAGACGATGGCCAGCGGGTACATCCACAGCGGCACCATGGCCGGGAAGTTGAACGGCGTGATACCGGCCACCACGCCCAGTGGCTGGAAGTCCGACCATGCATCGATGTTCGGGCCGACGTTGCGGCTGTATTCGCCCTTGAGGATTTCCGGCGCCGCGCAAGCGAACTCGACGTTCTCGATACCGCGCTTAAGTTCACCAGCGGCGTCTTCCAGGGTCTTGCCGTGTTCTTCGCTGATCAATTGCGAGATGCGCGCTTCGTTCTGTTCCAGCAGTTGCTTGAAGCGGAACATCACTTGGGCCCGCTTGGCCGGTGGCGTGTTGCGCCAGGCCGGGAATGCAGCCTTGGCGGCGTCGATGGCGCTCTGGATGGTTTCGCGGGTCGCCAGCGGCAACTTGTGAATAGCCTGGCCGGTAGACGGGTTGAACACATCAACCGCACGACCGTTCTCAGTCACCAGTTCGCCATTGATCAAATGCGGAATAACGCTCATGGAAGCTCCTGAAAAGTTGTCCACAGGTGCCCTTCAACGGGTGCCTGCTATATAGATAGCTTTTGTAGGAGCGAGCTTGCTCGCGAAGATAGTGAGGGCGCCGCGTTCATCCAGGCAGCCCGCATCATCGTTAACGTCCATCGCGAGCAAGCTCGCTCCTACAGGTGTTTTGTCAAATCAGTCGATCTTGCTCAGCACTTCGCCGACCGCGTCGAACAGGCGATCCAGGTCCTGCGGCTTGCTGTTGAAGGTTGGGCCGAACTGCAGGGTGTCGCCGCCGAAGCGCACGTAGAACCCGGCTTTCCACAGCGCCATGCCGGCTTCGAACGGACGCACGATCGCATCGCCGTCACGAGGGGCGATCTGGATCGCGCCAGCCAGGCCGAAGTTGCGGATGTCGATGATGTTCTTGGTGCCTTTGAGGCCGTGCAGCGCATTTTCGAAATGCGGTGCGACTTCAGCCACGCTCTGCACCAGGTTTTCCTTTTGCAGCAGGTCGAGTGCTGCCAGGCCCGCGGCGCAAGCCACCGGATGCGCGGAATAGGTGTAGCCATGGGGGAATTCAACCGCGTATTCAGGCGTCGGCTGATTCATGAAGGTCTGGTAGATCTCGGAGCTGGCAATCACCGCGCCCATCGGGATCGCACCGTTGGTGACTTGCTTGGCAATGCACATCAGGTCCGGGGTCACGCCGAAGGTGGTGGCGCCGAACATGGTGCCGGTACGGCCGAAACCGGTGATCACTTCGTCGAACACCAGCAGGATGTTGTGCTGGTCGCAGATTTCACGCAGACGCTTGAGGTAACCCTGTGGTGGAACCAGCACGCCAGCGGAACCGGCCAATGGCTCGACGAAGACCGCCGCGATGTTCGACGCATCGTGCAGTTCGATCAGCTTCAACAGTTCGTCAGCCAGGGCGATACCACCCTGCTCCGGCATGCCACGGGAATAAGCGTTGCTTGCCAGCAAAGTGTGCGGCAGGTGGTCGACGTCCATCATCGCCTGACCGAACAGCTTGCGGTTGCCGTTCACGCCGCCGAGGCTGGTGCCGGCGATGTTCACACCGTGGTAACCACGGGCACGGCCGATCATTTTGGTCTTGGTCGACTGGCCCTTCAGGCGCCAGTAAGCACGGACCATCTTCACAGCGGTGTCAGCGCACTCGGAGCCCGAGTCGGTGAAGAACACGTGGTTCAGGTTGCCCGGGGTCAGGTCGGTGATTTTCTCAGCCAGCTGGAAGGACAACGGATGGCCGTACTGGAAACCTGGCGAGTAGTCGAGGGTGCCCAATTGCTTGGAGACCGCTTCCTGGATTTCCTTGCGGGTGTGCCCGGCGCCACAGGTCCACAGACCGGACAGCGAGTCATATACCTTGCGGCCCTTGTCGTCGATCAGCCAGCTGCCTTCGGCGCCAACGATCAGGCGCGGGTCGCGCTGGAAGTTACGGTTGGCGGTGTAAGGCATCCAGTGAGCATCGAGCTTGAGCTGGCTGGCCAGGGAAGTCGGGGCGTTTTCAGGCTGGTTCATGGGCGTAACCTCGCAAGGCAATAAGCGGCGTAAGGATTGAAAACCGTTGTTGCAGCTAAATTGCCACGGGGATAAAGTCGGTGAAATCCAACTTTTCTAATGTTCAGTCAGCCAACCACTAAACTTTGAGTAACCCGCATGAGCACTCGCCGTCCCGATCCGCTGGCCCAGGTCAGCGACTTTGATATCCGCCTGCTGAGGATTTTCCGCAGCGTGGTGGAATGCGGCGGCTTCTCTGCGGCGGAAACCGTGCTGGGCATCGGTCGCTCAGCGATCAGCCAGCAGATGAGCGATCTGGAGCAACGCCTCGGTTTACGCCTGTGCCAACGGGGACGTGCCGGGTTTTCCCTGACCGAAGAAGGCCGCGAGGTCTATCAATCGGCGCTGCAACTGTTAAGTGCGCTGGAAAGCTTCCGCACCGAGGTCAATGGCCTGCACCAGCACTTGCGCGGCGAGTTGATCATTGGCTTGACGGACAACCTGGTCACCCTGCCCCACATGCGCATCACCCATGC
The DNA here is from genome assembly GCF_056402055.1 of Pseudomonas sp. P4_C4. Classification (NCBI taxonomy): domain Bacteria; kingdom Pseudomonadati; phylum Pseudomonadota; class Gammaproteobacteria; order Pseudomonadales; family Pseudomonadaceae; genus Pseudomonas; species Pseudomonas sp. P4_C4. Next base: position 3,897 of record NZ_JBFUID010000077.1, read on the forward strand.
CCTCGCGCAATTGAAAGAGCGCGGTCCGGACGTGCAGATCCAGATCCGCATGATCGCGCCCAATGAGGTCGAACAAGGCGTGCTTGACGGTCGCCTGCACGTCGGCGTGGTGCCGCAGGCCAGTGCGCTCTCGGGGCTCGAGTATCAACCGCTGTATAGCGAGCGATCGCTGTTGTACTGCGCGGTCGGCCATCCGCTGTTTTATGTCGATGACAAGCAACTGGACGACGAACGCCTGAACAGTCAGGACGCCATCGCACCCACCTTCCGTTTGCCAGCGGAGATCCAGGCTCACTACCAGGCGCTCAATTGCACCGCCAGTGCCTCGGACCGCGAAGGCATGGCGTTCCTGATCCTGACCGGGCGCTACATCGGTTACCTGCCGGATCACTACGCGGGTCTTTGGGTGCAGCAAGGTCGGTTGCGCGCGTTGAAAGCGAAAACGCGCTTCTATGACCTCAGCCTGGCGTCGGTTACACGCAAGGGGCGTCGCCCGCATCTGGTGCTGGAGAGTTTTCTCGAGAGCCTGGCCGCGACGCGTTAATGATCCTTGCGCCACATAAGGACTTGTCTGAATCCGGTGGGTACGCTATCAACGCACTGGCCGTCCCACCCATCAGTTCGGAAATGCTTATGACCTTTGAAGTCCCAGCCCACGGCGGCAAACCCGTCAGCCGCATTCGTCAGAAAAACGAAGAGACCATCATCAAAGCCGCCGAAGACGAGTTCGCCCGTCACGGGTACAAAGGCACGAGCATGAACACCATTGCCCAGAATGCCGGGTTGCCCAAGGCAAACCTGCATTACTACTTCACCAACAAACTCGGTTTGTACGTGGCGGTGCTAAGCAACATCATCGAGTTGTGGGACAGCACCTTCAACACCCTCACCGCCGAAGACGATCCGAGCGAAGCATTGACTCGTTACATCCGCGCGAAAATGGAGTTCTCCCGACGCCAGCCACAAGCCTCGCGGATTTTCGCCATGGAAGTCATCAGTGGCGGTGAATGCCTGACCGAGTACTTCAACCAGGATTATCGCGCCTGGTTTCAGGGCCGTGCGGGCGTGTTCCAGGCGTGGATCGACGCCGGTAAAATGGACCTGGTCGATCCGGTGCACCTGATCTTCCTGTTGTGGGGCAGCACCCAGCATTACGCCGATTTCGCCACGCAGATCTGCCGCGTAACCGGGCGCACCAGGTTGACTAAACAGGACATGGAAGACGCCGGGGACAACCTGATCCGCATCATTCTCAAGGGCTGCGGCCTGCAACCTGCCATTTAAGTAGCCATTCAGGTACGTATGCCTTTTACCCTCAGCGGTTTTTACGAATACCGCGAAGAGATTCGCAAGAGCAGCTTCATTACCTTCGCCGCGCCAGTCTCCAGCCCGGCCGAGGCCCAGGCGTTCATTGAACAGCACAGTGACTTGAATGCCTCGCACAACTGCTGGGCGTGGAAACTCGGCGATCAGTATCGCAGCACTGATGATGGCGAGCCCGGCGGTACGGCCGGCCGGCCGATGCTAGCGGCGATCGAAGCGCAGGATTGCGATCAGGTCGCGGTACTGGTGATTCGCTGGTATGGCGGCATCCAACTGGGCACCGGTGGGCTCGCCCGGGCCTATGGCGGTGGTGCAAATAAATGCCTGCAAGCGGCGCCAAAGATTGAGCTGATCAGCCGGGTGCCGCTGCGTTGCGCTTGCGGATTTGCCGAGTTGGCCCTGGTCAAGCTGCGGGTGGCGGAGGCAGGTGGATTGGTTGTGGATGAAACCTTCACCGCCAATGGTGTCGAGTTGCAATTGGCTGTGGGCGATGCGCAGATCGACACCTTGCAGTCACAACTGGCCGATTTGAGTCGCGGACGCATTTTGTTACAGCGCTAAAAGGCTTCCGCACAGGCTGCAATTTTTTGGGGCACGCCGCTTTTCCACTTATTCCATATTTGCCCACATCTGCTGTGCACCCGGCTGTGGATAACCTGAGCACATACGGCTGTAACCCTTGTGTCATACGGCTTTGCGAACTTTGTTCAATTTTCGTCCAATCCGCCATCAAGCAAATCAAATACAAATAAAAACAAACAGTTACGACGGTTTATCGCCTTTAGAAGAAAGCCACTCAGTGCTTATGCCCGTGCTTTGAGCTTGCGCACAAATACTGTGGAGCAATCTGTGGATAACCCGTTCATGGCCGTCTCGGCGCCCTGCACGGTATGGCTTGTGGTCAGTTGCTCATTTTTTGAGCAAAAGCGCACGAGCAAAATCAGGGCTTGATTTGCACCATTGCCCCCATGTGGTGCCGGGCTCTGCGTGGCACATTTGAAAGCTGCGTACTCAACGCCTCGGCTCACAGGACTTCGAAGTTTTCCTGACCAAGTGGCCAGAAAATTGCTTTATCCACAGGCACAAGTCCAACAGCACCGAGCCTGTCATGCCCAATCTCGCTCCAATTCCTGATCCGATTCCGCGCCTGCAACTGCGCAAAATCACAAAACGCTACCCCGGTTGCCTGGCCAACGACGCCATCGACCTGTCCATTGCCCCTGGCGAGATCCATGCCCTGCTCGGCGAAAACGGCGCGGGCAAAAGCACGCTGATGAAGATCATCTACGGCGTCACCCACGCCGATTCGGGCGAGGTGATCTGGCAAGGTCAGCAGGTGAGCCTGCGCAACCCGGCCCAGGCGCGCGGTCTGGGAATCGGCATGGTGTTCCAGCATTTTTCGCTGTTCGAAACCCTGAGCGTGGCGCAGAACATTGCCCTGGCCATGGGCGCGGCGGCAGGCACACCCAAACAGCTTGAGCCGAAGATTCGCGAAGTGTCCCGCCGCTACGGCATGGCGCTGGAACCGGAGCGACTTGTCCACAGCCTGTCGATCGGTGAACGGCAAAGGGTGGAAATCATTCGTTGCCTGATGCAGGACATCCGCCTGTTGATTCTCGATGAGCCGACTTCGGTGCTGACGCCGCAAGAGACCGACGACTTGTTCGTCACCCTGCGCCGGCTCGCTGCCGACGGCTGCAGCATTTTGTTCATCAGTCACAAGCTCGGGGAAGTCCGCGCGTTGTGCCACAGCGCAACAGTTTTACGAGGCGGTCGGGTGGCCGGGCATTGCGTGCCGGCCGAGTGTTCGGATCAGCAACTGGCGCGCTTGATGGTCGGTGAAGCAGCGGAGTTGATCGCAGACTATCCGAAGGTTACTGGAGGTGATGCGTTCCTTGATGTCCGTGGCTTGTCCTGGCACAACCCGGACCCGTTCGGCTGCTCGCTTGCCAACATCGACCTTGAAGTGCGCGGCGGTGAAATTGTCGGCATCGCCGGTGTCGCCGGCAATGGCCAGGATGAGTTGCTGGCCTTGCTCAGTGGCGAAGCACTGCTGCCCCGCAACGCCAGCGCGACGATCCGATTTGGCCAGGAGCCAGTCGCCCATTTGCGTCCCGATGCTCGCCGCCAACTCGGCCTGGCGTTCGTCCCCGCCGAACGCTTGGGTCATGGCGCGGTGCCGGAGCTGAGCCTGGCGGACAACACTCTGCTGACCGCTTTCCAGCAGGGATTGGTGAGTAACGGCCTGATTCAGCGCGGCAAAGTCGAAGCACTGGCCGAGGAAATCATCCACCGTTTCGGCGTCAAGACACCCGATAGCCAGGTGTCGGCCCGCAGCCTGTCCGGAGGCAATTTGCAGAAATTCATCCTCGGCCGGGAAATCCTTCAGCAACCGAAACTGCTGGTGGCCGCGCATCCAACCTGGGGTGTGGATGTCGGCGCCGCCGCCACCATTCATCGCGCCTTGATTGCCTTGCGCGATGCCGGCGCGGCGATCCTGGTGATTTCCGAAGACCTCGACGAACTGCTCCAGATCAGCGACCGCCTCGGCGCCTTGTGCGGCGGTCGGCTGTCGGCGCTCCACGCCACAGTGGATACGCGCCTGAGCGATGTCGGCGGCTGGATGGCCGGCCAGTTCGGTGCCCCTCAATCACTCGCATCCGCCACGCGCTAACGGAGTGTCACATGCTGCTTTCTCTTGAACCCCGTGGCCAGCAATCGCGCCTGATGCTGTGGTGCTCGCCGTTGCTGGCGGCTGTCCTGACCCTGGGCTGTGGATCACTGTTTTTTATCGCGCTCGGGCACGACCCGCTACTGACCTTGCACACGCTGCTTATCGCACCGGTCAGCGACCTGTACGGCGTCTCTGAACTGTTGGTCAAAGCCCTGCCGATTCTGCTCTGCGCCCTGGGCCTGGCCGTCGCGTATCAGGCGCGTATCTGGAACATCGGTGCCGAAGGTCAACTGCTGCTCGGCGCGTTGGCCGGCAGTGCGCTGGCGGTGAACATCATCGATATGCAAAGCCGCTGGGCGCTGGTGCTGATCCTGCTCACAGGCACCCTGGCGGGTGCCGCGTGGGCCGGCCTGACGGCGTGGTTGCGCACGCGCTTCAACGCCAATGAGATCCTGACCAGCATCATGCTCAACTACATCGCACTGAACCTGTTGCTGTTCTGCGTTCACGGCCCTTTGAAGGATCCCGCCGGGTTCAACTTCCCCGAGTCAGCGATGTTCGGTGACGCCAGCCGCATGCCGCTGTTGATGGAGGATGGCCGGGTGCATGCCGGAGTGTATCTCGCCCTGCTCGCGTTGGTGGCGGTCTGGGTGTTGTTGCAAAAAAGCTTTGTCGGTTTTCAGATCAAAGTGCTCGGGCTGGACAAACGTGCCGCCGGTTTTGTCGGCTTTCGCGAGAAGCGCCTGATCTGGCTCGCGCTGTTGATCAGCGGTGGCCTGGCTGGGCTGGCGGGTGTGTGCGAAGTCACCGGCCCCATCGGCCAGCTGGTGCCGCAGGTCTCGCCGGGCTACGGCTATGCGGCGATCACCGTGGCGTTTCTCGGCCGCCTGAATCCTGTCGGCATCCTGTTTTCCAGCCTGTTGATGGCGCTGCTGTACATCGGCGGCGAAAGCGCACAAATGAGCCTGAACCTGCCGCAAGCGATTACCCAATTGTTCCAGGGCATGATGCTGTTTTTCCTGCTGGCCAGTGATGTGCTGATTCTCTACCGACCGCGCTTGAACCTGCGCCGGACCCGTCGCGCCCAAGCCACCGCCGTACAAGCAGGAGCGCTGTGATGGATATCGATCTGCTGAGCAATATTTTCTACGCCATGGTCCGCTGCGGTACGCCGTTGCTGCTGGTGGCGCTGGGGGAACTGATCTGCGAGAAAAGCGGCGTCCTCAACCTGGGCCAGGAAGGCATGATGCTGTTTGGCGCGGTGATCGGTTTCATCGTCGCGTTCAACACCGCAAACCTGTGGCTCGGCGTGTTGCTGGCGATGCTTGCCGGGATACTGTTGTCGTCTCTCTTTGCCTTGGTGGCTCTGGTGTTCAACGCCAATCAGGTGGCCACCGGGCTAGCCCTGACGATTTTCGGTGTGGGCCTGTCGACCTTTGTCGGTGCGGCGTGGGTCGGCAAACCGCTGGCGGGTTTCGAGCCGATGGCGATTCCGTATTTGAGTGAGCTCCCGCTGATCGGACGGATGCTGTTTGCCCAGGATCTGCTGGTGTATCTGTCGTTCGCGTTGTTTGCATTGGTGGCCTGGGTGATTCTGAAAAGCCGCATCGGGCTGATCATTCAAGCGGTCGGCGAAAATCCCGACGCCGCCAGCGCCATGGGCTTGCCGGTTTTGGTTGTACGCACGTTGGCGGTGTTGTTCGGCGGCGCAATGGCAGGGTTGGCCGGGGCTTATCTGTCCCTGGCGTACACGCCGATGTGGGCGGAGAACATGAGCGCCGGGCGCGGCTGGATTGCCCTGGCGCTGGTGGTGTTCGCCAGTTGGCGGGTGTGGCGCCTGCTGCTCGGCGCGTACCTGTTCGGGCTCGCCAGCATCCTGCACCTGGTGGCGCAGGGGTTGGGGCTGGCAATTGCGTCCAGTCTGCTGGCGATGCTGCCGTATGTCGCGACCATTGTGGTGCTGGTGCTGCTGTCACGGGATGCGCTGCGGACACGGTTGTATGCGCCGGTGTCGTTGGGGCAGCCGTGGCAGGCTGGGCATTAGTGATTGACTGGTCTGGCCTCATCGCGAGCAAGCTCGCTCCCACATAACCGCGTCTTGCGCAATTAATGTGCCTGGCGCAGACCCTGTGGGAGCGAGCTTGCTCGCGATTGCGTCCGCACAGGCAACACCTGAGCAATGCCCCACGCCAATTCAAACACCAGAAAAACCACCAGAATCGAACTCGCGCCATGGATCAGCGCATAAGCCTGCCAAACCGAGAACAGGAATCTGGCCACGGCGTCATACCGCCCGAAAACCTGCTGCGGATCACGAATCCGCAACACCGCCCATACGCAAACAATCGACCCCAACAGATTCGCTATCAACATGTGCACCGGTTCGAACAGTGGCAGCTCACCGGGCAAACTCAACGCCTGACTCACCCCCGTCAAAACCCCATGCAACGCCGCAAAACTCCACGGCGTGACAAACGCGACTGTCACGATCAGGTCATACCAGGCACTGCCTTGCACCAACCGGCGATATTGCGTTGTAGTCCACATCGACATTGCTCCATCAATTCAGGGAGCAACAAGGCTAAAGCCTGGAGTATGCTCCAGGGTCAAGCCCCCTCGAGACGCGATGATGCGCATCGGTGAATTAGCCCAGGCCAGCGCCGTCAGCCGCGACACGCTACGCTTTTACGAGCAGCGCGGATTGATCGCGGCGCAACGCAGCGCCAACGGGTATCGCGACTATCCGCCAGACATGGTGCAACTGGTGCAGTACATCAAGACCGCACAACGGCTGGGCTTTACCCTCGGCGAGATCGGCAACAGCGTCGCTGCAATCTGGCAGTCGCCCGATCCGGACAGCGCCGTCACGCAACTGCTGCAAGACAAACTCAAACTGATCGAAGCCCGCATGGCCGAACTCGGCGCGCTGCGCGGCGAGTTGCAACAACGGCTCGGGCAACAGTGTCCATTGAATCCACGATCCTGAACTTTCAAGGAAGCCACTCATGTCCAAGGCAAAAACCGCACTCATCATCGGCGCCTCCCGGGGGCTTGGCCTCGGGCTGGTTAAAACCCTGTTGGCCGATGGCTGGCAAGTCACCGCCACCGTGCGCGATCCGCAAAAAGCCGAAGCCTTGCAGGCCCTGGGCAAGGTGCGGATCGAAAAGCTCGACATGGACGATCAGCAAGCGGTGTCCACCCTGAGCCAGCAACTCAAGAGCGAAGTGTTTGACCTGTTGTTCGTCAATGCCGGGGTCAAGGGACCGGAGGTGCAGACGCCGAACGGTGGCGCGACAATGGCCGACGTCGGTCAGCTGTTTTTCACCAACGCCGTGGCGCCGCTCAACCTGGCCCAGCGTTTTGTCGAGCAACTGCGCCCGGACACCGGCGTGCTGGCATTCATGAGCTCAGTGCTGGGCAGCGTGACCATGCCCGATGCGCCGGAGCTGGCGTTGTACAAGGCCAGCAAGGCGGCGTTGAATTCCATGACCAACAGCTTCGTCACTCAGTTGGGCGAAACCAGACTCACCGTGCTGTCGCTGCACCCGGGCTGGGTGAAAACCGACATGGGGGGTGACGGCGCGGACATCGACGTGGAAACCAGCACCCGTGGTCTGGTGGATCAGGTGAATGCGTATGTCGGCCAGGGCGGGCATCATTTCATCAACTACCGGGGTGAAACCATTCCCTGGTAAACGCCATCCTTACTGTAGGAGCGAGCTTGCTCGCGATGGTGTGTCAGCCGACAGCTATGTAGCTGATACTCCATCGCGAGCAAGCTCGCTCCTACAGGGGTTACTCTTCGTCTGGTCGGGTCGGGCTTGCCCGCCAGAGCGTTTTGATCGACACTGCGCACCTCGCCTCCCCGGCGAACCTGGATCAGCAGACAGGGCAACACTGAGCTGGCAACCCTGAACCCAACTTTCAGAGGAGCCGGCCAACATGCCTGCGACCCGTACCTGGTTAAAAAATCCCCTCGCCATTTTCACGGCCAACGGTCTCGATGCCCGTGGCGGTCTGGTGCTGCAAGACGGTTTGATCGTCGAAGTGCTCGGCGCCGGTCAACAACCGTCCGCACCGTGCAACGAAGTGTTCGATGCCCGCGAGCATGTGATCCTGCCGGGTCTGATCAACACCCATCACCACTTCTATCAAACCCTGACCCGCGCCTGGGCGCCGGTGGTCAATCAGCCGCTGTTCCCCTGGCTGAAAACCCTATACCCGGTCTGGGCACGCCTGACGCCGGAAAAACTCGCCCTCGCCACCAAGGTCGCGTTGGCTGAATTGCTGCTGTCCGGTTGCACCACTGCCGCCGACCATCACTACCTGTTCCCGGAAGGTCTGGAAAACGCGATCGACGTACAAGTCGAAAGCGTTCGCGAGCTGGGCATGCGTGCCATGCTGACCCGCGGTTCCATGAGCCTCGGTGAAAAGGATGGTGGCCTGCCGCCGCAACAAACCGTGCAGGAAGGCGAAGTGATCCTCGCCGATAGCCAGCGGCTGATCGCCGAGTACCACGAACGTGGTGACGGCGCGCAAATCCAGATCGCCCTGGCACCGTGCTCGCCGTTTTCGGTGACACCGGAAATCATGTCGGCCAGTGCCGAACTGGCGAACAAACTCGACGTGCGCCTGCACACCCACCTGGCAGAAACCCTCGACGAAGAAGATTTCTGCCTGCAACGCTTCGGCCTGCGCACCGTGGATTATCTGGACAGCGTAGGCTGGCTCGGCCCGCGTACCTGGCTGGCCCATGGCATCCATTTCAACCCGGATGAAATCGCCCGTCTCGGTGGCGCCGGCACCGGTATTTGCCATTGCCCGAGTTCGAACATGCGCCTGGCCTCGGGCATCTGCCCGAGTATCGATCTGACCGATGCCGGTGCCTTGCTGGGTTTGGGCGTGGACGGCTCGGCGTCCAACGATGCCTCGAACATGATGCTCGAAGCACGTCAGGCCCTGTACATCCAGCGCCTGCGCTACGGCGCCGAGAAGATCACCCCAGAGCGCGTGCTCGGCTGGGCGACCAAAGGTTCGGCCAGTCTGTTGGGGCGTACCGATATAGGTGAACTGGCCGTGGGCAAGCAGGCCGACCTGGCCCTGTTCAAGCTGGATGAACTGCGCTTCTCCGGCAGCCATGATCCGGTCTCGGCACTGCTGCTGTGCGGCGCCGATCGCGCGGACCGGGTGATGGTCGGCGGCAAGTGGCGGGTGATCGATGGGCAGGTCGAAGGGCTGGATCTGAAGGGGTTGATTGCCGATCACAGCCAGGCGGCTCGGCAGTTGATCGCCGGGGTCTGACACACCCAGATCAAAACTGTGGGAGCGAGCTTGCTCGCGATGGCGGCATGTCAGTCGACATATTTTGTGAATGACACACCGCTATCGCGAGCAAGCTCGCTCCCACATTGGTTTTGTGGAGGGTCAAGGCCATCTGGATTGGCGCACCAGTGGGTGGCAGCCGTGCAAGGGCATGCACTTTTATCGGACTTCAAAGACCCATTGCGAGCCAGCTCGCGATGTCATCACCGCGGATTCATGTTTTGTTGTCTTGTTGGTCAGCAATTTGCATTGCTCTGTGCAAGCCCGAGAGCCCAGCCAACCTCACAACAAAATGGAGTTCCAATTCATGCACAACCGTCCGTTGAAGAAGCTGCTTTGCGCCGTTGCGGCGGCCATCGGTCTGAGCGCCGGTCTGACCGTCAGTGCCAACGAACCGCTGAAAGTCGGCTTCGTCTATATCGGTCCGATCGGTGACCACGGCTGGACGTATCAGCATGAACAGGGGCGCAAGGAACTGGCAGAAAAATTCGGTGCGCAGATCACCACCAACTACGTGGAAAACGTCGCCGAAGGCGCCGACGCCGAGCGGGTGATCCGCAACATGGCCAAGGACAAATACGACCTGATCTTCACTACCTCCTTCGGCTACATGAACCCGACGGTGAAAGTTGCCAAACAGTTTCCCAAGGTGACCTTCGAACACGCCACCGGCTACAAGCAGGACAAGAACCTCGGCACTTACCTGGCGCGCACTTATGAGGGCCGCTACGTCGGCGGCTTCCTTGCGGCGAAGATGACCAAGACCAAAAAAGTCGGCTACGTCGCCTCGTTCCCGATCCCGGAAGTGATCCGCGACATCAACGCCATCCAGCTGGCCCTGAACAAGTACAACCCCGGCACCGAGATCAAGGTGGTGTGGGTCAACTCATGGTTCGATCCGGGCAAGGAAGCGGATGCCGCCAACGCGTTGATCGATCAGGGTGTGGATGTGGTGTTCCAGCACACCGACAGCCCCGCCCCGATCCAGGCCGCCGAACGTCGCGGTGTGTATGCGGTGGGCTACGCTTCGGACATGGCGCACTTCGGACCGAAAGCGGTGCTGACCTCCATCGTCAATGACTGGGGCCCGCACTACATTCAGGCGACCCAAAGCGTGATCGACCATGACTGGAAATCCCTGGACTACTGGGGCGGTTTGAAAGAAGGCACCGTTGAGCTGCCGATCAGCGATCTGGTGCCGGCGACGGTGAAGAGCGAAGCCGAGCAGCTCATCGCCGACATCAAGAGCGGTGCGCTGCAACTGTTCACCGGGCCAATCAAGGATCAGGCGGGAGTCGAGAAAATCCCGGCAGGCGTAAGCGCTACCACGGCGGAACTGGCGTCGATGAATTACTACGTGGAAGGCATGAAGGCCGAGATGCCGAAGTAATTCCCGGCCACCACTTGCGCCGAGTTCCTGCTCTCGCGTTTCGCCGATACCTACGCTTATCGACGGGAACTGAAAGCGGTGTGATGAACCGCCTGGTCAGGTTTTACCAATTGTTGCGGCAACCCTCTGTAGAATGGCGACCATTGCACCTGATGAGAAAAGAATTATGTACGACTGGCTGAACGCCCTGCCCAAGGCAGAATTGCACCTGCACCTGGAAGGCTCGCTGGAACCCGAACTGTTGTTCGCCCTGGCCGAGCGCAACAAGATTGCCCTGCCATGGAACGACGTCGAAACCTTGCGCAAGGCGTATGCCTTCAACAACCTGCAGGAGTTCCTCGACCTGTATTACCGGGGTGCCGATGTGCTGCGCACGTCCCAGGATTTCTATGACCTGACCTGGGCGTACCTGCTGCGCTGTAAAGAGCAGAACGTGATTCACACCGAACCGTTCTTCGACCCGCAGACCCATACCGACCGTGGCATCCCGTTCGAAGTGGTGCTCAACGGTATCGCCGCTGCGCTGAAGGATGGCGAGCAGCAACTGGGTATCACCAGTGGTTTGATCCTGAGTTTCCTGCGCCATCTGAGCGAAGACCAAGCGCAGAAAACCCTTGACCAGGCGCTGCCGTTCCGCGATGCGTTCGTCGCCGTGGGCCTGGACAGCTCCGAGATGGGCCACCCGCCGAGCAAGTTCCAGCGCGTGTTCGACCGCGCCCGTCACGAAGGCTTCCTGACCGTAGCCCACGCCGGCGAAGAAGGCCCGCCCGAGTACATCTGGGAAGCCATCGACCTGCTGAAAATCCAGCGTATCGACCATGGCGTGCGCGCCATCGAAGACGAACGCCTGATGCAGCGAATCATCGACGAGCAGATCCCGCTGACCGTATGCCCGTTGTCGAACACCAAGCTTTGCGTGTTCGATCACATGTCACAGCACAACATTCTCGACATGCTGGAGCGCGGCGTAAAAGTGACCGTGAACTCCGATGACCCGGCGTACTTCGGTGGCTATGTCACCGAGAACTTCCATGCGCTGCACACCCACTTGGGCATGACTCAGGATCAGGCCAAACGCCTGGCGCAGAACAGCCTCGATGCGCGGCTGGTGAAACCCTAGGCAGCACCGCAAATCCAACTGTAGGAGCTGGCTTGCCAGCGAAGGCGCCCCCCCACTCAACCATGATGCTGAATGTGGCGCCGTCTTCGCTGGCAAACCAGCTCCTACAGATTGGGGTAAGGTTTTAAAGCGCCATTTCCAGTTCGGTTTCCTGGGCAAAGCGATGGATCTCGCGTTGGCCGGAGGCCGTCACCTGCAAGGCTCGGGAATCGTTGGGCAGGCTCAACCACCCCGACTGCATGAACAGCTGCAACAATGCCGCGCCCAGCGAGCCGCCCATGTGCGGGCGTCTTTCGCTCCAGTCAGGGCATGCGCAGGCAACCCTGCCGTTGTGATGGGCCAGCGCCTGGATGAACACTCCCCGTGCCGCCAACCCCGTCGCGCCCTTGAGCGTGACCGTGACCCGCTGATCAAACTGTTCGATCCAGCCTGCCTCCAGCAGTCGCTGATACAGATCGGCGGACAGGGTGCCCCCCAAGTGATCGTCGCACAGTCGGGCACTCAGCAATGACGAACGCACCGCCCGGGGTTTGACGAGAGGCGCATTGCGCTTGAATACGTCCGGAATACCCTGGGGTGCGCTGGCGAAGGTCGCGCTGGCCAGTGCTTCGATTGCCGCCCCGACCTCGGGCGCGGCCAGACGGAAGAAGCGTTTGCGGCCGCGGCTTTCAACCTTGAGCAGACCTCCAGCGGACAAACGTCCCAGGTGTGCACTGGCCGAAGACGGTGACAGGCCAGCCAGCAATGCCAACTCTTCGGTTGCTCGCGCCGAACCATCCATCAAGGCCCACATCATTGCGCTGCGCTTTGGGTCAGCCAGCAATGTGGCGATCTGGCTGATGCAAGGTGCATGTTCCATGTATTCACTCCCTGTTGAATCGTTTCGTTTACTGCCCAGAAACATCTTGACCAGTAATGTGTCGTCGGCCAATCCGTGGAGACTGTCATAAACCCGGCGACGCCTTGCTCACTCATTTGCGCTGCCTGGCCGACGCTGCGAAGGCCAGAAGGATGACCGTGCAGCCGGACCGACTCGAACGTGGACCCGCCATTGGGGGATCGACGCTACCTACATGATGAGGGCGCTAGTATATGCGGGTTGGTCGCGGGATCCTGTCCTCCGCCCGGCATAGGTGGTGATCGTTCCTGAGAGAAATTTCTCTTTTTTCGTGCGACTAATGATCGATATCCGAAAAACCTGGAAATTGACTGCTCAAAAGTTCACATCGGCTGACAAGCATTTCACGCAAGAGATTCACCGGCTTACTCAATTGCGCGCGATGGGCGCACAATAGATTCAGCGGGGCGCGCTCACAGAGCAGTTCCGGCATCAGCACCTTCAAGCGGCCGGCCAGTACATCGGCGGCCACATCGAGCCAGGACTTGTAAGCGATCCCGGCACCTGCCACGGCCCAAAGGCGCACGACATCGGCATCGTCACTGAAGCGATCACCGCTGACGGTCAGGCTGACTTCACGTTTGCCGTCGTGAAAACTCCAGTGGTCGTGGACCCGGCTGCCGAGCATGTACAACAGGCAATTGTGCTGTGCCAGTTGCTCCAGATGCCGCGGCTCGCCATGCCGAGCCAGATAGCCGGGAGCGGCGCACAACACCCGGCGGTTCTGCGGGGCGATGGGCAGCGCCACCAGGCTGGAATCCTCCGGTTCACCGTAGCGCAGGGCAATGTCTACCGGTTGGCGAAACAGGTCGGCGATGCGATCCCCCAGCAGCAGGCGCACGGTCAGTTTCGGATGTTCGCGTTGAAACTCGTCGAGCCAGGGCAGCAGCAGGTTGCGGCCAAAGTCCGATGGCGCCGACAGTTGCAGAACCCCGCTGACCTGATCCTGACCACTGGCCAGCAATCGCCGGCCCTCGTCTAGATTGCTCAGGGCCGCGCGGGCATATTCGAGAAAGCCCTCGCCTTCGGCGGTCAAGCGCAGGCTGCGGGTCGAACGGGCCAATAAACGGGCACCGAGTTGCTGTTCGATGCGCTTGAGCGCCGCACTGGCCACGGCTGCCGACATGTCCATGCCCCGCGCGGCGGCGGACAGACTGCCCAGGTCCGCCGCCCGGACAAACAACTGCAAGTCATCGAAACGCAGCATCAAGAGCACCGATTATCAAAAAAATATTGAAAGAGACTGCTCTTTTAGCCGGTTTTATCTTCGGGAGAAATAGCCAATCATCTGCCCCATCGAATCTCTTCTCTATTAGTGTTCAGGAGCCGCCCATGAAAGCCATTGCCTACTACGCCTCTTTGCCGATCAGTGACGACAAAGCTCTGCAAGACATCGAATTGCCGGACCCGGTTGCCGGTCCCCGCGACTTGCTGGTAGAAGTCAAAGCCATCTCGGTCAACCCGGTGGACACCAAGGTGCGCCAGAACGTCCAGCCCGAAGGTGGCGCGGCCAAGGTGTTGGGTTGGGATGTGGCCGGTGTGGTCAAGGCGGTGGGCAGTGAGGTGACGCTGTTCCAGGCCGGCGACAAGGTGTATTACGCCGGCTCCATCGCGCGTGCGGGCGGCAACAGCGAGTTGCATGTGGTGGACGAGCGCATCGTCGGCCACATGCCAAAGACCCTTGGTTTCGCCGAGGCCGCGGCCCTGCCACTCACCGCGATCACGGCGTGGGAACTGTTGTTCGAGCGCCTGCAAGTGCGCGAAGGCAAAACCGACGAAGGCCAGAGCCTGTTGATCGTCGGCGCGGCGGGTGGCGTGGGCTCGATGCTTACGCAGCTGGCTCACCAACTGACGGCCCTGAAAGTCATCGGCAGCGCTTCGCGTGCGCAGACCCAAAGCTGGGTGAAAGAGCTGGGCGCCGATCTGGTGATCGACCATAGCCAGCCACTGAGCGAAGCACTCAAGCATGCCGGTGTGGATCAGGTCACCCATGTCGCCAGCCTGACCCAGACCGATCAGCACCTGGACCAACTGGTCGAGGCATTGGCGCCCCAAGGCAAGCTGGCGCTGATCGATGACCCCAAGTCGCTGGACGTGACCAAGCTCAAGCGCAAGAGCCTGTCACTGCACTGGGAGTTCATGTACACCCGTTCGCTGTTTGAAACCGCGGACATGATCGAGCAGCACAACCTGCTCAATCGCGTCGCCTGGCTGATCGATGCCGGGACCCTGAAAACCACGGTGGGCGGACACTTCGGCACGATCAATGCAGCCAATTTGCGCCGTGCCCATGCCCTGCTGGAGAGTGGCAAAGCCAAGGGCAAGATTGTGCTGGAAGGGTTCTGAGGCGCTGAAAAAAACCATCGCTGATTTCATCGCCTTCTGCGTTTTTTCGTCTGCGACCGGGACGTCCCGGTCGCAGACGCCCCCTGTGGGTGCCATCAAAAAGCCGTGTTTTTTTTAGTTACAAACCGTCAGTCCGACAGTTGACCCTTGTCACAATGGTGCTCGTATTCAGGACTACAATCGAATCTCCTGCGAGGCAGCCTTTTACGAGACATCTTTTACGAGACATCCTTTACGAGAGGAGTTCAGCTATGAAGATCCTGATAAAAGAACTGGCAAAGTCCCAGTGGCAAGTTCGCTTAGACCAACATGCTGTGACGTTCCGCAGCGAAGCAGAAGCTCGCGCTTTCACCCGTACTCTTGAAGCCCGCATCCAGGCCCCTCACCCCATTCCCGTCCTCCACCCGCAGCGTGCAGCCGGCTGACTCCGGCCTCAAACCTGGGCTTGCGCCAGCGCCCGGGCATTTTGCAAGCGCCGGGTGAACATCGCCGCGCTCACCACCAGAATTCCACACAGGCTGATGACCATGGCCATCGGCACGGCGCTACCGTCGTGCAGCACGCCCACCAGCGCAGAGGCACCGGCAGCCACGCTGAATTGCAGGCAGCCGAGCAGCGCCGACGCGCTGCCGGCCCGTCCGCCCTGCCCGCTCATCGCGCAGGCCGCGGCGTTGGGACTGATGCAACCGAGGCTGGCGATACAGATGAACAATGGAATCAGCAGCGGCCACAGGTGTGCCGGGTGCAGGGAGCTGACAGCGAGCAGGGTCAAGCCGGCCGCCAGATAAACCCACACCGCGCGCGCCAGCAAGAACATCGGGCCACGTTTGGCCAGTAACCGCGCATTGACCTGAGCCACCAGAATGAAACCCGCCGCATTGGTGCCGAACAGCCAGCCGAAATGCTCGGCTGGAACGCCGTAGAGCTTGATGATGATGAAGGGTGAGCCGGCGATGTAGGCAAACATCCCGGCGATGGCGATGCCCCCGGTCAAGGCATGGCCGAGAAATATCGGGTCAGCCAGCAACCGGCCGTACTGACGCAGCGCACCCGACAACGGTTGACGCGGTATGTGGGCCGGCATGCTTTCCGGCAATCCCGTCGCCACCGCCAGCCCCGCCAGCGCACTGAAAGCGGTCAAGGCCAGGAAGATCGACTGCCAGCCTGTGGTATTGACCAACAACCCACCCAGCAATGGCGCGAGGATGGGGGCAAGCCCCATCACCAGCATCAGTTGCGAAAAGACTTTCGCCGAACCCACCGCATCACACTTGTCGCTGACCACCGCCCGGGAAATCACCATCCCCGCGCAGCCGCCCAGCGCCTGGACGAAACGCGCGCCGATCAGCCATTCCAGATTCGGCGCATAGGCGCACGCCACGGAGGCAACGGTGAACAGGCCGACACCGGTGAGCAACGGAATGCGTCGCCCGAAACGATCCGCCACCGGACCATAGGCCAACTGACCGATGGACAAGCCAAGGAAGTACGCCGCCAACGTCATCTGAACGTGATTTTCGTCCGTCCCGAAAGCCAGAGCCATGGCCGGGAAGGCTGGTAGATAGAAGTCGATCGCCAGCGGACCGAAAGCGCTCAAGGCGCCAAGTATCAGAATGGTACGCAAGTTCATCAGGCATCCAGTGGGGCAGAAGTCGGCAGCCCGACAGTCTAGCCGCACATGGACGCCTTGAACATTCCGGTAGCTCGCTAACTATCAAATTCAGACCAGTTTGATGCCGTAACCCTCTTCGCTGATCGCCTCGATCACTTGCTGGGCGGTCAGCGCACTTTCGACACCGACCTCCCTGGCCGCCAGATCAACCCGCACACTGGCCGCCGGGTCTTTGGCCTGGACCGCCTGAGTGATGGCCTTGACGCAGTGACCACAAGACATGCCTTCAACGTTGAACACTTGCATGGGATGACTCCTTTTCCGAGGTTGAACCCAGTTTTGAGCTTGCCACCATGGCAAGGTCAAGTTCTGAAGCTAGCTGCCGGGCTGGCAATCGGCGCGACGCTCGGCCAAGCTGCGTCCATCAATGACTCGAACTCAGGAGATTCAGCCATGCGCTGGTCAGTTTTCAGCCTGTTTGGTTTTCTCAGCCTTTTCGCCGCCGTGCCTTCGGCCAATGCTGCCGGTCAGGATTATGGCGTGCTGATCATTTCCCGCGAGCGCCTGGAAGTCGCGACCAGTTGCGAAATCGGTGTGTACATCCAGGATCAATTGGCGGCGCGGCTGTTTCAGGAACAGAGCACCTCGTTCAACCTGCCGCCGGGCATCGTCTCGCTGCGCCTCAAACTGCTGCCGGGCCAGGTGCCGGGTTGCACTCCGGGCATGCTCGCGCCGGGTTCACAGGATATCCAGCTCAAGGCCGGGGATGTGCTCAAGTACCGGATCGCGATGACGCAGGAAGGGATGTACCTCAAGCGCGCCGGTCTCGGCTACTGACACCCGTCCCCCCTGTGGGAGCGAGCTTGCTCGCGATTGGGCCGGCACATCCAACATCCACATCGTCTGACACACCGCCATCGCGAGCAAGCTCGCTCCCACAAGGGATCGCGGCCAGGCACAGATCCCGGGGGACTCCCAAATCAGATTGGCACTTGACCTTGCCAGCATGGCAAGGTTGATCCTGTGGTCATCTACTACAGGGAGTGCGACCGATGTCCGAATCCACCACGTTCGACCTGCCGATTGCCGGCATGACCTGCGCCAGTTGCGCCGGACGGGTCGAGCGCGCCTTGAGCAAAGTCATTGGCGCCAGTGCCGTCAGCGTCAACCTCGCCACTGAACAGGCGCGGGTGCAGGCACCCAGCGACAGCTTGCCTGCCTTGATGGATGCCGTAGCCAAGGCCGGCTACAGCGTGCCGCAGCACAACCTGGAACTGAGCATCGACGGCATGACCTGCGCGTCTTGCGTCGGCCGGGTCGAGCGCGCGCTGGGCAAGGTTGCGGGAGTAAAAAGCGTCAGCGTTAACCTGGCCAACGAACGTGCCCACCTTGAACTGCTCGGCCAGATCGATCCGCAAACCTTGATCGCGGCCGTGACCAAGGCCGGTTACGCCGCCAGCGTATGGGAAGCCGAACACCCGCCAACCGGCAATCAGCAACAGCGCCTGCACCGCGAACGCCTGGCCTTGATCTTCGCCATTGCCCTCGCCATGCCGCTGGTAATGCCGATGCTGCTACAGCCATTCGGCGTGCACTGGATGCTCCCGGCCTGGGCGCAATTCGCCTTGGCCACACCGGTACAATTCATCTTCGGTGCACGGTTTTACGTCGCCGCCTGGAAAGCCGTGCGCGCCGGGGCCGGCAACATGGATCTGCTGGTCGCCCTGGGCACCAGCGCCGGGTATGGCTTGAGCGTGTACGAATGGGCCACCGCCGCCGGGCGCATGCCGCATCTGTACTTCGAAGCCTCAGCGGTGGTGATCGCGCTGGTGCTGCTGGGCAAGTACCTGGAAAGCCGCGCCAAGCGCCAGACCGCCAGCGCCATCCGCGCCCTCGAAGCCTTGCGCCCGGAACGGGCGATTCGGGCGCTCGATGGCCACGAGCAAGACGTCGCCATCAGCGCCCTGCGCCTCAATGATCTGGTGATGGTCAAACCCGGTGAACGCTTCCCGGTAGACGGCGAAGTGATTGAAGGCCAGAGCCACGCCGACGAAGCGCTGATCAGTGGCGAGAGCCTGCCTGTGCCCAAGCAGCCCGGCGACAAAGTCACCGGCGGCGCGATCAACGGTGAAGGCCGGTTGCTGGTGCGTACCCAGGCCCTCGGTGCGGAAACCGTGCTGGCGCGGATCATCCGTCTGGTAGAAGACGCCCAGGCCGCAAAAGCACCGATCCAGAAACTGGTGGATAAAGTCAGCCAGGTGTTCGTGCCCACCGTGCTGCTGATTGCCCTGGCGACCCTGATCGGCTGGTGGCTGTATGGCGCGCCGATGGAAACCGCACTGATCAATGCCGTTGCGGTGTTGGTGATCGCCTGCCCTTGCGCATTGGGCCTGGCCACGCCGACGGCGATCATGGCCGGCACTGGCGTCGCGGCGCGTTACGGGATTCTGATCAAGGATGTCGAGGCGCTGGAGCGTGCCCATGAAGTCAGTTCGGTGGTGTTCGACAAGACCGGCACCCTGACCTCGGGCACCCCGCGCATCGCCCACTTGAGCGCTATCGACGGTGACGAAGCCACCTTGCTGCAATGGGCCGGTGCCTTGCAGCGCGGCAGTGAGCATCCGCTGGCCAAGGCGGTGCTGGATGCGTGCAACGATCGCGGCTTGACCGTGGCCGATGTCAGCGACAGCCAGTCCCTGACCGGGCGCGGCATCGCCGGCAGCCTCGATGGTCGTCGTTTGGCGCTGGGCAATCGGCGTCTGCTGGAGGAAAGCGGCTTGAATGCCGGGTCGTTGGCCGACTCGGCAATCGCGTGGGAAAATGAAGGCCGGACCTTGTCCTGGCTGATCGAACAATCCCCAAAACCGCAGGTGCTGGGCCTGTTCGCCTTCGGTGACACCCTCAAGCCCGGCGCGCTGCAGGCGGTACAACAACTGAGCGCACGGAACATCAGTAGCCATCTGCTGACCGGCGACAATCGCGGCAGCGCCAAGGTGGTGGCCGAGGCACTGGGCATCCACGATGTGCACGCCGAAGTGCTGCCGGCGGACAAAGCCGCCACAGTCGCTGCACTGAAACAAACCGGGGTGGTGGCGATGGTCGGCGACGGTATCAACGACGCCCCGGCACTGGCCGCCGCCGACATCGGCATCGCCATGGGTGGCGGCACCGACGTCGCCATGCACGCGGCCGGCATCACCCTGATGCGCGGCGATCCACGGCTGGTGCCGGCAGCACTGGAGATCAGCCGCAAGACCTACGCCAAGATTCGCCAGAACCTGTTCTGGGCGTTCGTCTATAACCTGATCGGCATTCCATTGGCGGCATTCGGCTTCCTCAATCCGGTGCTGGCCGGTGCGGCCATGGCGTTGTCGAGCGTCAGCGTGGTGAGCAATGCGCTACTGTTGAAAACCTGGAAACCCAAGGACCTGGAGGACAACCGATGAACATCGGCCAAGCGGCCCACCACAGCGGCCTGAGCGCAAAGATGATCCGTTATTACGAATCCATCGGCCTGCTCAAGGCGGCCCATCGCACCGACAGCGGTTATCGGGTGTACGGCGATGACGACCTGCACACGCTGGCGTTCATCAAGCGCTCGCGGGACCTGGGGTTTTCCCTGGAAGAAGTCGGCAAGTTGCTGACCCTCTGGCAAGACCGCCAGCGCGCCAGCGCCGATGTGAAAGCGTTGGCCCGCCAGCACATCGATGAGTTGAACCAGAAGATCCGCGAGCTGGGTCAGTTGCGCGACACCTTGCAGGACCTGGTTGAGCACTGTCAGGGCGATCATCGGCCGGATTGCCCGATTCTGAAGAATCTGGAGTCGGGGTGTTGTGCCGCCCCTACCAACCACTGCAACTCCCTGTAGGAG
>NZ_JBFUID010000078.1:0-24049 GCF_056402055.1 Pseudomonas sp. P4_C4
GTAAAAAACAAGGTCAAAAGATCGCAGCCTGCGGCAGCTCCTACAGGGCTCGCCGTACTTTTTAGGACGTCACCATGACCTTCATCACCGAAATCAAAACCTTCGCAGCGTTAGGCAGCGGTGTCATCGGCAGCGGTTGGGTGTCCCGTGCCCTCGCCCATGGTCTGGATGTAGTGGCCTGGGACCCGGCCCCCGGCGCCGAAGCCGCCTTGCGCAAACGCGTCGCCAATGCCTGGGGCGCGCTGGAGAAACAAGGCCTGGCGCCGGGAGCATCGCAGGATCGCCTGCGCTTTGTCGCGACCATCGAAGAGTGCGTGCGCGATGCCGATTTCATCCAGGAGAGCGCCCCGGAGCGACTGGAGCTGAAACTGGACCTGCACAGCAAAATCAGCGCCGCAGCCAAGCCCAATGCCTTGATCGGTTCCAGCACCTCCGGCCTGCTGCCGAGCGAGTTCTACGAGAGTGCCACGCACCCTGAGCGTTGCGTGGTCGGTCACCCGTTCAACCCGGTTTACCTGCTGCCGTTGGTGGAAGTGGTCGGCGGCAAAAACACCGCCCCTGAAGCGGTGCAAGCCGCGATGAAAGTCTATGAATCCTTGGGGATGCGCCCGCTGCACGTGCGCAAGGAAGTACCGGGCTTCATCGCCG
The DNA here is from genome assembly GCF_056402055.1 of Pseudomonas sp. P4_C4. Lineage (NCBI taxonomy): Bacteria > Pseudomonadati > Pseudomonadota > Gammaproteobacteria > Pseudomonadales > Pseudomonadaceae > Pseudomonas > Pseudomonas sp. P4_C4. The sequence continues at coordinate 649 of NZ_JBFUID010000078.1, forward strand.
ACCGTCTGCTCGAGGCGCTGTGGCGTGAGGCACTGCACCTGGTCAACGACGGTGTGGCGACTACCGGTGAAATCGACGATGCCATCCGCTTCGGCGCCGGTTTGCGCTGGTCGTTCATGGGCACGTTCCTGACTTACACCCTGGCCGGTGGCGATGCCGGCATGCGCCACTTCATGGCGCAGTTCGGCCCGGCGTTGCAATTGCCGTGGACCTACCTGCCGGCGCCGGAGCTGACCGACAAACTGATCGACGACGTGGTCGATGGCACCAGCGATCAACTGGGCAAACACAGCATTTCGGCGCTGGAGCGCTATCGTGATGACTGCCTGCTGGCGGTGCTGGAGGCGGTGAAGACCACCAAAGAGAAGCATGGGATGGCTTTCAGCGAATAAGCCCAGGCTGTGGGGCCAGCAGCACTGGCCCCATCGCGAGCAAGCTCGCTCCCACAGGGGATCTGCTGAGTGACATAGATTGTATTCACACTGCAAATCACTGTGGGAGCGAGCTTGCTCGCGATAGCGGCAGTCCAGTCACCACACAAATTGGATCAGAAACCATGCCCACCCTCACCACCTACCAAACCACCATCATCCCCGACTGGGTCGACTACAACGGCCACCTGCGCGACGCCTTCTACCTGCTGATTTTCAGCTACGCCACCGATGCGCTGATGGATCGCCTGGACCTGGACAGCAACAGCCGCGAGGCCAGCGGCAACTCGCTGTTCACCCTCGAACTGCACCTCAATTACCTGCACGAAGTGAAGCTCGACGCCCAGGTCGAAGTGCACACCCAAATCATTGCCCACGACAGCAAGCGCGTGCACCTCTATCACAGCCTGCATCTGGTCGGTGATGCCCAGGAACTTGCCGGCAACGAACAGATGCTGCTGCACGTGGATCTCGCCGGGCCGCGTTCGGCACCGTTCAGCGAACTGTCCTTGAGCCGGTTGCAAGCCATCGTCGCCGAACAGGCGGACCTGCCAACGCCCGAGTACATTGGCCGAGTGATCGCATTACCTCCAAAAAAATAACAAGGAGATCGCCATGAACACCGCCGCTGCATTTGCCGACTTTCGTACCTATCCGTTGATCAGCGCGCTGACTGGCGTGCAGACTCTGGCGGACCATGTTCTGGTGAAGTGGGCCGACAATCGCGTCAGCCCTTTCCACCATCAATGGCTGCGGGACAATTGCCCGTGCCCACAGTGCGTCTACACCGTGACCCGCGAGCAAGTGCTGGAAATCGTCGATGTCGCTCAAGACCTGATGCCTGACCAAGTGCACATCGACACCGAAGGTTGCCTGTCGGTGGACTGGCAGGATGGCCACTGCAGCCGTTTTGGTCCCGGCTGGCTGCGTGCCCATGCCTATGACGACGAATCCCGTGCCGAACGCCAGGCACGCAAGCCGAAAGCCTGGCTTTGGCACAGCGACTTGCAGTTGCCAGTGTTCGAATACCAGGCGCTGATGAACGACTCCGGCGCCTTGTTGCAATGGTTGTTGGCGGTGCGCGATGTCGGGCTTACCCAGGTCCGTGGTGTACCGACCGAGCCCGGCTCGTTGAAGTTGATTGCCCAACGCATTTCCTTCATCCGCGAGAGCAATTTCGGCGTGCTGTTCAACGTGCAATCCAAGGCCGACGCCGACAGCAACGCCTATACCGCGTTCAACCTGCCGCTGCACAGCGATTTGCCGACCCGGGAGTTGCAACCGGGGCTGCAATTTTTGCATTGCCTGGTCAATGACGCCGAGGGTGGCGAGAGCATTTTTGTCGACGGTTTTGCCATCGCCGACGCCTTGCGCAGGGAAGACCCCGAATCCTTCAAAAGCCTCTGCGAAATCCCCGTAGAGTTTCGCAACAAGGACCGCCACAGCGACTACCGCTGTCTCGCGCCGATCATTGCCCTGGATGCGTTGGGGCAGGTGTCGGAAATCCGCATGGCGAACTTTCTGCGCGGACCGTTCGATGCGTCGGTGGAACAGATGCCCAGGCTCTATCGCGCCTACCGGCGCTTTATCGCGATGACCCGCGAGCCTCGATTCAGGTTGATGCAGCGGCTCAATCCCGGGGAGCTGTGGTGCTTCGACAACCGCCGCACCCTGCATGCCCGCAACGCCTTCGACCCGGCCACCGGGGCGCGGCATTTCCAGGGTTGCTATGTTGACCGGGATGAGTTGTTGTCGCGGATTCTGGTGTTGCAGCGTTAAATCACTAAAAGATCGCAGCCTTCGGCAGCTCCTACAGTTGAAACACGATCTCTGTAGGAGCTGCCGAAGGCTGCGATCTTTTGCTTTTCAACCGACCAAAAAAAGCCCCGATCAAGCCGTGACAGGATCGAGGCAGAGGGTACTGTTGAGGAGCTGCCGTGCGAGGGTGACCAAACCTTCGTGAAGCGAGCTGAGTCCAGTGTGCCCCCTCCCTTGGCCGGTAAGTTGCCCGAAAACGACCTGTTCATAGCCAATGCTGCCATTGCGACAATTCGCCCTTGCCGACACCCGGCACCCCCACCAGAATCGAACCACGACACCGTTCCCTGAAGAAGGATTGCGTCATGATGCACGCCGATTTGATAGACCAGGAAGACCTGTTGGGCCAGCTCAAGTCATTGGGGTTCAACGTGCCCAGTGGAGCCACCGCCGAGCAGGCTTGCGAGTGCGTGGTAAGGGGCTTGGACGATGCTCGGGCGTATGAACTTCGCAAGATGGTCAAGGAAATGTACACCAGCAGCGCGACGATCCTGCCGGCAGTGCGCCAGGCCATCGACAAACAATTGCTGCCGGCGTTGTCGGAGTACCAGCAAAGCCATCGCGGCTGACAGAAAATCAAAAGATCGTCCGAAGGCTCGGGCCGCGTTCGGACGATCTTTTAATGACGCCTCGGTTTAGAGCCTTACACTGGCAAACGTCGACTCATTGCGCGCCTGGCTCAGCGCCGACAACGGCCCGGACAACGGCGACAGCACCAGCGCTTGCGGCAGCGGCATCATCGCCACTTGCTGGGTAGTGTTGGACCCTACGCGCTCGTCACGCGGCGGAATGCCGAAGTATTCGCGGTAGCACTTGGAGAAGTGCGGCGTGGATACGAAACCGCATACCGACGCCACTTCGATGATCGACATCGGCGTTTGCTTGAGCAGCTGGCGCGCGCGGATCAGGCGCAGTTTCAGGTAGTAACGCGACGGCGAACAGTGCAGGTATTTCTGGAACAGGCGTTCGAGCTGACGACGGGACACCGCGACATACACCGCCAGTTCGTCCAGGTCGATCGGCTCTTCGAGGTTGGCTTCCATCAACGCGACGATTTCCTGCAACTTCGGCTGGTTGGTGCCGAGCATGTGCTTGAGCGGCACACGCTGGTGATCCTGTTCGTTGCGGATACGCTCGTAGACGAACATTTCCGAAATGGCCGCCGACAGCTCACGACCGTGATCGCGGCTGATCAGGTGCAGCATCATGTCCAGCGGCGCGGTACCGCCGGAGCTGGTGAAACGGTTACGGTCGAGGGTGAACAAGCGAGTGCTCATCGCTACACGCGGGAAAGCTTCCTGCATCGCCGCCAGACATTCCCAGTGCACGCTGCAATCAAACCCGTCGAGCAGGCCGGCGCAGGCCAGGGCCCAACTGCCGGTGCACACCGCGCCGAGGCGGCGGGACTGGCGGGCCTGGCTTTGCAGCCATGACACGTGTTCGCGGGTAACAGTGCGCTGGATGCCAATACCGCCGCACACGATGACGGTGTCCATTGGCGGGGCTTTGTGCATGGAAGCGTCGGGGGTGATCTGCAGGCCGTCACTGGCCCAGACCTGGCCGCCATCGACGGTGAGGGTGGTCCAGCGATACAGCTCGCGACCGGACAACTGGTTGGCCATGCGCAGGGGTTCCACTGCGGAGGCCAGAGAAATCAGCGTGAAATTGTCCAGCAGCAGAAAGCCGATGGATTGAGGCGCACGGTTCTGGGGTTGGGCCCCGGAGTTGAACGTCGTCATCGCGGTATCTCCTCACACAAAGCGGGTGATGGCCTCAGGCGGAGGCTCTTTTTATTGCCATCGTTCTCGCGTGGGAGACGGGCTTTGTAATGACAGAGCAATTGCCATGCCTAAATTTGAATGCGCGTTCAATAACTCCTAAAAACGACGTCGGAATGTGTCTATATATGTCTTGCAAGGCAGGGGGATTTAAATGGCCATCAGGACTGGCAAGCGCCCCGGCCCACAAGCTGTGAGCAATTCGGTAGCACTTGTGGGAACGGCGTTGCGCCGCGTCGGTAAGGAGTGTCACCGCAGGCACGGGTGACGGGCGGTCGAAGGCTGGTTGGCTCTCGACCAGTGGCAAGGCGATTTATCTGAGAGCGACGCGCTAAAAGGTGGCGCGTTTTCGAGCAGGTGTTCACTTAGCGCGCAGTTTTGACTGGTCTGGCGCTATCGCGAGCAAGCTCGCTCCCACAGGGATTGAGGTGAACACAATTTTTGTGACCGCCGCAAAACCTGTGGGAGCGAGCTTGCTCGCGATGAAGGCGACTCGGTCTCAGCACTCCACCGCGCTAACCGCCAAGCCACCCCGCGATGTCTCTTTATATTTGTCATGCATGTCGGCACCGGTATCGCGCATGGTGCGGATCACCCGATCCAGCGAAATAAAGTGCTGGCCATCACCGCGCAATGCCATTTGCGCGGCATTGATCGCTTTTACCGCGGCAATCGCATTGCGCTCGATGCACGGCACCTGGACCAGTCCACCCACCGGGTCGCAGGTCAGGCCGAGGTTGTGTTCCAGACCGATCTCCGCCGCGTTGCACAATTGCTCTGGCGTGGCGCCAAGGATTTCCGCCAGTCCGGCCGCCGCCATGGCGCAGGCCGAACCGACTTCGCCCTGGCAGCCGACTTCGGCACCGGAGATCGAGGCGTTCTTCTTGCACAGGATTCCCACCGCCGCCGCGCCGAGGAAGTAATCGACGACATTGGCGTCGGTCACCGCTTCGCTGAATTTCATGAAGTAGTGCAGCACTGCCGGAATGATCCCCGCGGCGCCGTTGGTCGGTGCCGTAACCATGCGCCCGCCGGCGGCGTTTTCTTCGTTGACCGCCAGGGCGAACAGGTTGACCCACTCCATGGCACTCAAGGTCGAGCCGATCACATTGGGTTTGTTCAATTCCTGCAAGCTGCGGTGCAGCTTGGCCGCACGACGGCGCACGTTCAGGCCGCCGGGCAGGATGCCTTCGTGTTTGAGGCCCTGTTCAACGCAATCCTGCATGGCGCGCCAGAGCTTCATCAGGCCGCTGCGGATTTCGTCCTCGCTGCGCCACACCCTCTCGTTAGCCATCATTAATTCAGCCACGCGCAGGTTATGTTTTTTACACAGTTCCAGCAGCTCGGCAGCGCTGGAAAAGTCATATGGCAACACGGTGCGGTCGAGGTCGACGACACCGCTGGAGGCCTGTGCCTCATCGACGACAAAACCGCCGCCGACCGAATAGTAGGTGTCGCGATGCAACTCGCCGTCAACGCCCTCGACAATCAGGGTCATGGCGTTGGGGTGGAATGGCAGGTTCTCGTCGATCAGGCGCATGTCCCGGGCCCAGATGAAGGGCACCGGCAAGCGACTGTCGAGCAGCAGCGTATCGGTCTCGCGAAGGGCCTGAATACGTATGCCGATTTGCGACGGATCGATCGCATCCGGCCACTCGCCCATCAGGCCCATGATCACCGCGTTGTCACTGCCGTGGCCGATACCGGTGGCCGACAACGAGCCGAACAGCTGGACTTCAACACGTCGCACCTGCTCAAGCAGCCCGCGCTCGCGCAAGCCCTGCACAAACAACGCCGCCGCCCGCATGGGCCCTACGGTGTGTGAACTGGAAGGGCCGATGCCGATTTTGAACAGGTCGAAAACACTGATAGCCATTACTGCCGAACTCCTGGATAGGCCCACTGCGCACGCGAAAGCGCACGGTGACGGAGCTGCTACGCTCAAGCTGCAATCCGCCGGGATGACCGCATCATCAAGCTTTTATCCAGTTGTTCGACGTCTCTAACCGACGCACTCATGCCCACCAGCGCCGCGTGTCTTTTACGCTGTGTTTTCGCCGTTTTTTTGCGGTTCAGAGGGGAAAATCGGGCTGAAAAAATCTGTAAACGACGTCACCGACACTGGATGCGACCATCCCTGTACTGGATACGACGCACCCTGTAGGCGTCAGATTTTCACTGGTACATGATCATATCGACTCGATTGCAAGGCGACGTGGTAGAGCTGTCTCCAGAACGCCATCCAACCGCAACCTATAAGTGCGGTGGTCCAGTCGGAACACTGCCAAAAAAAACACCAAGGAGTCCATCCATGAAAGGTTCCCCGTCGTTGTTGTTGGCCGCCATGCTTAGTCTGCCGGTTCTGGCGCAAGCCGCAGAACCGGCACAATGCAGTACCGTAAACTTCTCCGATGTCGGCTGGACCGACATCACCGCAACTACCGCGACCACCAGCGTCGTGCTCAACGCCCTCGGCTACAAGACCAAGACCACCATGATTTCCGTACCCGTGACCTACAAGTCCCTGGCCGACGGCAAGAACATGGACGTGTTCCTGGGCAACTGGATGCCGACCATGGAAAACGACATCAAGGCCTACCGCGATGCCGGCACCGTGGAAACCTTGCGCACCAACCTCAAGGGCGCCAAGTACACCCTCGCCGTCCCTCAGGCGCTGTACGACAAGGGCCTGCATGACTTCGCCGATATCGCCAAGTTCAAGAAAGAGCTCGATGGCAAGATCTACGGCATCGAGCCTGGCAACGACGGCAATCGTCTGATCCAGAGCATGATCGACAAAGATGCCTTCGGCCTGAAGGCCGCCGGTTTCAAAGTCGTCGAATCCTCCGAAGCCGGCATGCTGTCGCAGGTCGACCGCGCACAGAAACGCGACACCGCCGTGGTGTTCCTGGGCTGGGCGCCGCACCCGATGAACAAGCGCTTCAAGATTCAATACCTGACCGGTGGTGATGACTTCTTCGGCCCGGACTTCGGTGCCGCCACCGTGGCGACCAACACCCGCAAGGGTTACGCGCAGGAGTGCGGCAACGTTGGTCAGTTGCTGAAGAACCTGGAGTTCACCGTCGACATGGAAAGTGAACTGATGGGCAACATCCTGGACGACAAGATGAAGCCTGACGCGGCCGCCAAGGCCTGGCTGAAAAAGAATCCACAGGTGCTCGATACCTGGCTCGCTGGCGTGACCACCATTGACGGTAAACCTGGCCTGGAGGCCGTGAAAGCCAAACTGCAGTAATCGCTTATGCCGGGCAGGTTCGCCTGCCCGGGCTGTTTATTTCCTTGCATGCGGACGTTCACTACCATGCTGATTGATCAGAAAATACCCCTAGGCCAGTACATCGCGCGCTTCGTTGAATGGTTGACGCAACACGGCGCCAGCACCTTCGACGCAATCGCCGTGACACTGGAAACGATGATCCACGGCGTGACGTTTGCGCTGACCTGGTTCAACCCGCTGGCACTGATCGGCCTAATCGCACTACTGGCACACTACATTCAACGCAAATGGGGTCTGACCGCGTTTGTCGTTGCCTCCTTTCTGCTGATCCTCAATCTGGGGTACTGGCAGGAGACCATGGAAACCCTCGCCCAGGTGCTGTTCGCCACCCTGGTCTGCGTGGTCATCGGCGTGCCGCTGGGCATCGTCGCCGCGCACAAGCCGATGTTCTATACTTTAATGCGTCCGGTACTCGATCTGATGCAGACCGTACCGACCTTCGTGTACCTCATTCCTACCCTCACCCTCTTCGGGCTGGGTGTGGTCCCGGGCCTGATCTCCACGGTGGTGTTCGCGATTGCCGCGCCCATCCGCCTGACCTACCTGGGTATCCGCGATGTTCCGGAAGAATTGATGGACGCCGGCAAGGCCTTTGGCTGCTCGCGACGTCAGCTGCTCTCGCGGATCGAACTGCCCCACGCCATGCCAAGCATCGCGGCCGGTATCACCCAGTGCATCATGCTGTCGTTGTCGATGGTGGTGATCGCAGCACTGGTGGGCGCCGATGGCCTGGGCAAACCGGTGGTCAACGCACTGAACACCGCTGATATCGCCCTGGGCTTCGAAGCAGGCCTGGCGATCGTACTGCTGGCGATCATGCTCGACCGTATCTGCAAACAACCCGACGCCAAAGTAGGGGGTGACGCATGAGCATAATTCGCTTCGATAACGTTGACGTTATCTTCTCCAAGGATCCACGCGAGGCACTCAAGCTGCTGGATCAAGGCATGACCCGCAACGAGATCCTGAAAAAGACCGGGCAGATTGTCGGCGTTGAAAAGGCCAGCCTGGATATCGAAAAAGGTGAAATCTGCGTACTGATGGGTCTGTCCGGCTCCGGCAAGTCCAGCCTGTTGCGCTGCATCAACGGCCTCAACACCGTCAGCCGCGGCAAGCTGTTCGTCGAGCACGAAGGCAAGCAGATCGACATTGCCTCGTGCACGCCGGCAGAACTGAAAATGATGCGCACCAAGCGCATTGCGATGGTGTTCCAGAAGTTCGCCCTGATGCCCTGGTTGACCGTTCGCGAAAACATCAGCTTTGGCCTGGAAATGCAGGGTCGCCCCGAGAAAGAACGCCGCAAACTGGTGGACGACAAGCTTGAGCTGGTGGGCCTGACCCAGTGGCGCAACAAGAAACCCAACGAGCTGTCCGGTGGTATGCAACAACGCGTGGGCCTGGCCCGCGCACTGGCGATGGACGCCGACATTCTGCTGATGGACGAACCGTTCTCGGCACTCGACCCGCTGATCCGCCAGGGCCTGCAAGACGAACTGCTGGAACTGCAACGCAAGCTGCACAAGACCATCGTCTTCGTGAGCCACGACCTTGATGAAGCGCTGAAACTCGGCAGCCGTATCGCGATCATGAAAGACGGCCGGATCATCCAGTACAGCAAGCCGGAAGAAATCGTCCTCAACCCTGCGGACGACTACGTGCGGACCTTCGTGGCTCACACCAACCCGCTGAACGTACTGTGCGGTCGCAGCCTGATGCGTACCCTGGACAACTGCAAACGCATCAACGGTTCGGTATGCCTCGATCCGGGTGGCGATTCGTGGCTGGACCTGGCCGAAGGCAACACCATCAAGGGCGCTCGCCAGAACGGATCTGCCCTGGACTTGCAGAACTGGGTACCGGGTCAGGCCGTTGAAGGCCTGGGTCGTCGACCAACCCTGGTGGACTCGAACATCGGCATGCGCGATGCGCTGCAGATTCGTTATCAGACCGGCAACAAGCTGGTGCTGCATGACAACAACAAGGTGGTGGGGATTCTTGGCGACAGCGAGCTGTATCACGCACTGCTCGGCAAGAACCTGGGGTAAATAAGGCAACAGACACAAAAACGCCGCGAGAGAATCGCGGCGTTTTTGTTTGTAGAAAGATCAAAAGATCGTCCGAACGCGGCCCGAACCTTCGGCAGCTCCTACAGGGGAATGCATTCGGCGTAGGAGCTGCCGAAGGCTGCGATCTTTTCAAGCGGCGACGCGGTGCAACTGATACACCGCGCCACTCACTTCTTAGCTATAAACCCGGCCAAGGAGCTGCCGATGGCTTTCAAACTGATCGAGCACGTCACGGGTGATCTGATCCTGGGTGAAGCCCATCAAGTCGTAGTCCTGGCTGCCGTTGTGCAGATACACCTCGGCACGGTAGTAACGCTGACGTGCCTCATCGGACTGAGCCGATTCGGTTGGCGTGGCCAGGTAACCGTCCAGACTCACTTCGTAGACAAACGGATTACCCTCTTCCATCTCGGTGCGCAGGCCCATGCAGCGCTTGGACTTGCCCAGCAGCGTCTGCACTTGCAGACCTTGAGCACGCATTTGCACGGCGGCATCTTCCAGTGCCGGGCTGACGTGCTTGTCCATGAAACGCTGCACCACCGACTGGCTCGGTTGCAGGTCCAGCTGGGTCAAGCGCTCGCTGAAACCACGGCGACCGCGTGCCGCCAGTTCCGCTTGCTCCTGTTCGATCTGCACGTCCTGGCGCATGGCCTTGTGCAAGCCGAACATGAAGAACACCAGCACCACCGAGAACGGCAGACCGGCCAGCACCACCATGGTTTGCATGGCTTCGAAGTTGCCGGCGAACAGCAGGCCGATGGTCACCAGGGTGATCACCGCCGACCAGAAGATCCGCAACCAGTGCGGAGCGTCTTCATCGACGGTGCCACCCTTGCAGGACAGGTTGGCCATCATCACCGCACCGGAGTCCGCCGGGGTCAGGAACAGCACGAAACCAACGAAGATCGACACGCCGATCACCACCTTCGACGCCGGGTAATGCTCCAGCAACTGGTAGATCGCCATGGACGGCTGTTCCAGCGCCGTCTTCCCGAGTTCTACCGCCCCGTGGTTCATCACCAGGTCCAGGGCCGAGTTACCGAAGATCGACAACCACGCCAGGGTGAAGCCCAGCGGAATCAGCAGCACGCCGGCGACCAGTTCGCGCACGGTACGACCACGGGAAATACGCGCGATGAACATGCCCACGAATGGCGCCCAGGAAATCCACCAGGCCCAGTAGAACAGGGTCCACAGGCCCAGCCAGCGGTCGGACTTCTCACTGTCGCCTTCGTACACATAGAGGTCGAAAGTCTTCAGCACCACGCCGTTCAGGTAGTCACCGACGTTCTGTACGAAGCCGTTGAGCAGGTGCAGGGTCGGGCCGAACAACAGGACGAAAATCAGCAGGCCACTGAACAGAACGATGTTGAGGTTGGACAGGCGACGGATGCCGTTTTCCACGCCCGACACAGCGGCAATGGTCGCCACGGTGCTCATCACGATGATCACGATCAGCAGGTTGGTGTTGCTGTGTTCCATGCCGAACAGGTTTTCCAGCCCCGACGACACTTGCAGCGAACCAATCCCCAGGTTCGTCACCAGCCCCAGCAGGGTCACGAACATGCCGAAGCCGTCCACCGCATGCCCGGCCGCGCCCTTGACCCAACGCTCGCCCACCAGCGGATACAACGCCGAACGCAACGCCAGCGGCTGGTTATGCCGGTAGGCAAAGTAGGCAACGGCCAGACCGACCAATGCGTAAATCGCCCAGCCGTGCAGGCCCCAGTGCAGGAATGTCAGCTGCACGGCCTGACGGGCGGCAAGGTTGCTGCCGGCCACGCCTTCCGGCGGGTTGAAGTAGTGATCCAGCGGCTCCGACGCGCCGAAGTACAGCAACGAGATGCCGATACCCGACGAGAACAGCATCCCCGCCCAGGCGCCGTAGCTGAAGTCCGGGGTATCGTCCTTGCTGCCGAGCTTGAGTTTGCCGTAGGACGAAAACGCCAGGCCGACGACAAAAATCAGGTAGGCGGCAATCACCACCATGTAGTACCAGCCGAAGCTGCGGGACAACCAGGCTTGCGCCGTACCCAGCATTCTGCCGGCCTCTTGCGGGGCGATGATCAGAATGGCGGTCAACAACAGAATCAACGCGGTAGAGGTGTAGAACACCCAACCGTTGACCGTCACCTTCTCGGGTGGGGTCTTTATTAGCGAGGCAGAACTCATGGCACAGATGCTCCGGGCAGTGCGAGAGAAGAACGCAAGACAAACGAGTTACCCGACCAATCGGTTAGTGGGCAGCCGACCGGCGGGTGATATAAAGACAGCCCGAAAAAAGCCCGAAACCCCTGGAGCGCCGCAGCGCGTAGGTTTCGAGCAGTTTCGGAAGTCGTTTTTTCCGCCGCTACATGTAGGAAAAATCTGTAGGCAGCGACGATTTGTCGCAGATCTTATTCTTTGTTGATTGAACGTTCAATCAAAACAAAATAGACTGGCCTCAACCCGGTAGCCGTTCTACGCCCACCGGAAGGCCTAAGGAGATGTGCAAGATGCCCAAGGTCGGTATGCAACCCATCCGCCGCCAGCAATTGATCGAAGCCACTTTGCAGGCCGTCGATCAGGTCGGCATGGGGGACGCCAGCATTGCGCTGATCGCCCGTTTGGCCGGTGTCTCGAATGGCATCATCAGTCACTACTTTCAGGACAAGAACGGCCTGATTGCCGCCACCATGGGGTACCTGATGACCGTCCTCAGCGAGAACGTCACCCTGCGCCGACAGGCGCTGAAAGATGACAGCCCGAGGGCGCATCTGCAGGTGATCATCGAGGGCAACTTCGATGCTAGCCAGGTCAATGGCCCGGCAATGAAAACCTGGCTGGCCTTCTGGGCCACCAGCATGCACCAGCCGTCTTTGCACAGGTTGCAGCGGATCAACGATCACCGTCTGTATTCCAACCTGTGCTGCCAGTTCCGCCGCGTGCTGCCGCTCAATGATGCGCGCAGCGCCGCCCGAGGCCTGGCAGCGTTGATCGACGGCTTGTGGTTGCGCGGCGCGCTGTCGGGAGATGCTTTCGACACCGGGCAGGCGCAACAGATTGCTTACGAATACATGGATATCCAACTGGCCAAGCGGGTGAGTTAGAGCACACATAAACGCTCAACCACCGGACCGTGCCAACCACTTAATGCTCTTGCGAGGACTTTATGGCCCGTTTCGAACTGCAAAAACTCTACATCGATGGTGCGTACAGCGACGCCAGCAGCGACGCCACTTTCGAAGCCATCAACCCGGCTAACGGTGAAGTCCTCGCAAAAGTACAACGTGCGACCAAGGAAGACGTCGAGCGCGCTGTGGTCAGCGCCGAAAAGGGCCAGAAAATCTGGGCCGCGATGACCGCCATGGAGCGTTCGCGCATCCTGCGTCGCGCCGTGGAAATCCTGCGCGAGCGCAACGACGAACTGGCCGCCCTGGAAACCCTGGACACCGGCAAGGCCTACTCCGAAACCCGCTACGTCGACATCGTCACCGGCGCTGACGTGCTGGAGTACTACGCAGGCCTGGTACCGGCCATCGAAGGCGAGCAGATTCCGCTGCGCACCACTTCGTTCGTCTACACCCGTCGCGAGCCGCTGGGCATCGTGGCCGGTATCGGCGCGTGGAACTACCCGATCCAGATCGCCCTGTGGAAATCCGCACCTGCCCTGGCGGCCGGTAACGCGATGATCTTCAAGCCAAGTGAAGTCACCTCGCTGACCACCCTGAAACTGGCCGAGATCTACACCGAAGCCGGCGTGCCAAACGGCGTGTTCAACGTCCTGACTGGCAGCGGCCGCGAAGTCGGCACCTGGCTGACCGAACACCCGCGCATCGAGAAAGTCTCGTTCACCGGCGGCACCGACACCGGCAAGAAAGTCATGGCCAGCGCTTCGGCCTCGTCGCTCAAGGACGTGACCATGGAACTGGGCGGCAAGTCGCCGCTGATCATCTGCGACGACGCCGACCTCGATCGCGCCGCCGACACCGCGATGATGGCCAACTTCTACAGCTCTGGCCAGGTCTGCACCAACGGCACTCGCGTGTTCGTACCGGCCCACCTGAAAGCCGCTTTCGAAGCCAAGATCGTTGAGCGCGTTGCACGCATCCGCATCGGCAACCCGCAAGACGAAAACACCAACTTCGGTCCGCTGGTCAGCTTTGCGCACATGGAAAGCGTGCTGGGCTACATCGCCAAGGGCAAGGAAGAAGGCGCCCGCGTCCTGTGCGGCGGCGAGCGTCTGACCGACGGCGAATTCGCCAAAGGTGCCTTCGTGGCCCCGACCGTGTTCACCGACTGCACCGACGACATGACCATCGTCCGTGAAGAAATCTTTGGCCCGGTGATGGCGATCCTCACCTACGAAACCGAAGAAGAAGTGATCCGGCGCGCCAACGACACCGACTTCGGCCTGGCCGCCGGTATCGTCACCAAGGACCTGAACCGCGCCCACCGCGTGATTCATCAACTGGAAGCCGGTATCTGCTGGATCAACGCCTGGGGCGAGTCCGACGCGAAGATGCCGGTTGGCGGCTATAAGCAGTCGGGTGTCGGCCGTGAGAACGGCATCAGCTCGCTGAACAATTTCACCCGCATCAAATCGGTACAGGTCGAGCTGGGCGATTACGTCTCGGTGTTCTAAGACCCGAGTCTTGTATTGCCTGCGAGGGCCTCTTCGCGGGCAAGCCCGCTCCCACAGGTTTGGCGTCGTTCGCCAAACCTGTGGGAGCCCCGATCCCTTGTAGGAGCGAGCTTGCTCGCGATTGAGTGCGCAGCACTCATCGAGGCTCGACCTGACCCACATCAAAGAGGGTGCATTCAATGTCCCAAGAATTCGACTACATCATCATCGGTGCCGGCTCGGCCGGTAACACCCTGGCGACCCGTCTGACCGAAGACGCAGGCGTCACCGTCCTGCTGCTCGAAGCGGGCGGCCCGGACTACCGCTTGGACTTCCGCACGCAAATGCCGGCCGCCCTGGCGTTCCCGCTGCAAGGCCGTCGCTACAACTGGGCCTACGAAACCGATCCTGAGCCACATATGGACGGTCGTCGCATGGAGTGCGGTCGCGGCAAGGGCCTGGGTGGCTCTTCGCTGATCAACGGCATGTGCTACATCCGCGGCAACGCCATGGACTACGACGGCTGGGCGAAACTGCCAGGCCTTGAGGACTGGTCGTACCTGGACTGCCTGCCGTACTTCCGTAAAGCGGAAACCCGCGACATCGGCCCGAACGACTACCACGGTGGCGACGGCCCGGTCAGCGTGACCACGCCGAAAGCCGGCAACAACCCGCTGTTCCACGCCATGGTTGAAGCCGGCGTGCAGGCCGGTTACCCGCGTACCGAAGACTTGAACGGATACCAGCAGGAAGGCTTCGGCCCGATGGACCGCACCGTGACGCCGGAGGGTCGTCGTGCCTCCACCGCCCGCGGCTACCTGGACGTGGCCAAGAAACGTTCAACCCTGACCATCGTCACCCACGCCCTGACTGACAAGATCCTGTTCGAAGGCAAGCGTGCAGTCGGCGTGCGTTACCTGGTCGGTGCCGCAGAAGAGCGCGTTGAGGTCAAGGCGCGCAAGGAAGTGCTGCTGTGCTCCGGCGCCATCGCTTCGCCGCAGATCCTGCAACGCTCCGGCGTCGGCCCGGCCGAGTTGCTGAACAAGCTCGATATTCCGGTGGTCCACGACCTGCCGGGCGTCGGTGAAAACCTGCAGGATCACCTTGAGCTGTACCTGCAATACGCTTGCACCCAACCGGTTTCGCTGTACCCGTCGCTGCTCTTGCACAACCAGCCGGCCATCGGTGCCGAATGGCTGTTCAACGGCACCGGCATCGGCGCCAGCAATCAGTTCGAAGCCGGCGGTTTCATCCGCACCCGTCCGGAATTCGAATGGCCGAACATCCAGTACCACTTCCTGCCGGTAGCGATTAACTACAACGGCAGCAACGGTGTGAAAGAGCACGGCTTCCAGGCGCACATGGGCTCCATGCGTTCGCCAAGCCGCGGTCGCATCCAGGCCAAGTCCAAGGACCCGCGCCAGCACCCGAGCATCCTGTTCAACTACATGGCCACCGAACAGGACTGGCAAGAATTCCGCGACGGCATCCGCCTGACCCGTGAAATCATGCAGCAGCCTGCACTGGACGCCTTCCGTGGTCGCGAGATCAGCCCGGGCATCGACGTGCAGAGCGATGAGCAACTGGACAAGTTCATCCGCGAGCACGCCGAAACCGCGTTCCACCCGTCCTGCTCCTGCAAGATGGGCACCGACGAAATGGCCGTGGTCGATGGCGAAGGTCGCGTGCATGGCATGCAAGGCTTGCGTGTGGTCGATGCGTCGATCATGCCGATCATCACCACCGGCAACCTGAATGCACCAACGATCATGATGGCCGAGAAAATCGCCGACAAGATCCGTGGCCGCAAGCCGTTGCCGCGCAGCACCGCCACTTACTATGTGGCGGGTGAAGCGCCGGTGAAGGGCAAGCCGGTGCGGGAATTGAGCCAGACTGCATAAGGCGACAAACCGCGTCGAACCTATCGCGAGCAAGCTCGCTCCCACAGGTTTCGGGTTGGATTGCAGATTTGTGATCCAACCGAGCCCCCTGTGGGAGCGAGCTTGCTCCGGGCGGCGTTCCGACGATGGCGCCCGAACAAACAACACACAGCTCCCAGTAATCCCTCCTCCACAGATCCAAACTTGATCCTCCCCCCTCGCAGGCCTAATCTAGCGCCACGCAATCGTTTCACCCCTCCCCTCGCAGCACCGCTCCACCGCCACTCCATACCCAGGAGGTTCACGAATGTTCGATTTCTACCCCCAGCTCAAGCAGCGCTTCGCTGCCTTGCGCACGGGTGCTGAATTCTTTTCCCTGCGTTATGTGCGCGAATCCGGGCAGTACCTGTCGGTGCGCAAGAACGTCGCCGAACCGCCAAGCCTGAGCCGTGACGAAGGGGCGATGCTGACCGTGCGGGTCAATGGCGTCGAGGCCTATGCGGCCACCAACGACCTGTCGCAACAGGGCCTGCAAGCTGCCCTCGAACGCGCCGAACTCCAGGCCCGTCGACTCAAGCCCCACGCCTTGCTGGACCTGCGCGAGCAGGCTGTTTCCAGCGACCGCGCCGATTATTTTTCGCCCAACCTCGACCAGGCGTTCCCGTCCCTGAGCGACTGCTACCAACTGCTTGGCACCGAGTCGGCCGCCGTACCCAAGGACGAGCGCCTGGTGAACTGGCAGGTCAGCCTCGGCATCACCCACGTCGAGCAGATCTACCTCAACAGCGCCGGTGCCGAACTGCGCCAGGCCCAACGCTTTGTCTACCCCGGCCTGGACGTCACGGCCTACGATGGTAACGACAGCCAGACCCGCAGCCTGGGCCGCGAGAACTTCGGCCAGCAAGGCGCGGCGGACGTCATCAGCCGCTGCGGCCTGATCGGTGCCGGTGCCCAGGTGGCCGATCAGGCCCTGCAATTGCTCCTGGCACCGAACACCCCGCAAGGCAAGCGCGACCTGCTGCTGATGCCCGACCAGATGATGCTGCAAATCCACGAGTCCATCGGCCACCCGCTGGAGCTGGACCGCATCCTCGGTGACGAGCGCAACTACGCCGGCACCAGTTTCGTCAAAGCCTGCGATTTCGGCCGCCTGCAATACGGTTCCGGCCTGCTCAACGTGACCTTCGACCCGGACGTCCCCGAGGAGCTCGCCAGCTACGGCCATGACGACGACGGCACGCCCGCCAGCAAACAGTTCCTGATCCGTGAAGGCCTGTTGCTGCGCCCGCTGGGTGGTGCGCTGTCGCAATTCCGGGCCGGCATGGACGGCGTCGCCAACAGCCGCGCCTGCGGCTGGAACCGCCCGCCGATCGACCGCATGGCCAACCTCAACATCGAGCCCGGTGATCAGTCCATCGAACAGCTGATCGGCGGTATCGAACACGGCGTGCTGATGTCGACCAACCGTTCCTGGTCGATCGACGATGCGCGCAACAAATTCCAGTTCGGCTGCGAATGGGGCCAACTGATCGAAAACGGCGAACTCAAGGGCGTGGTGAAGAATCCCAATTACAGGGGCATCTCCGCGCAGTTCTGGAAAAGCCTCAGCGCCGTCGGCGATGCCAGTACCCTCAAGGTCCTCGGCACACCGAACTGCGGCAAGGGCGAACCGAACCAGGTGATCCGCGTCGGCCACGCGTCACCGGCCTGTGTGTTCAGCAACGTTGATGTATTCGGAGGAGACGCCTGATGAATCCTTCAAACAGCCAGTCCGCGTCGTTCAGGGCGCTGGTCAACAGCCTGCGTGCAGCGCTTCACGAGCCCGAGCAGTTCACCCTCAGCTACGCCGCCGAGTCGTCGGCCTTCGTGCGTTTCAACCACGCCAAGGTGCGTCAGGCCGGTCAGGTGCAGCAGGCGAGTATCGGCCTGAAACTGATCAACGAAGGCCGGCATGCCGACCTGCACATCACCCTGGCAGGCGATCCGCAGGTGGATGCGCAGCGCCTGAGCGAAGGTCTGCAACAGTTGCGTGAAACCCTGCCGCTATTGCCTCCGGACCCGTACCTGCTGCTCAACCACAACGGCTGGCAGAGCAACAACGTACAGTCGCATCCGCTGCCGGACACCGAGCAGGTGGTCGCGCAAATCACCCAGGCCGCCGAAGGTCTGGATCTTGTCGGTTTCTACGCTGCCGGCCCGATCAGTCGTGGCTTTGCCAGCTCTTCGGGCGCCTTCGGCTGGCATCAGGCCAACAGTTTCAACTTCGACTTCAGCCTGTTCCACGAGAACGGCCAGGCCGTGAAAGCCAGCTACGCCGGGCACGACTGGAGCAGCGAAGGCTTTGCCAAACGCTTCCAGCAAGCCCGCGAGCAGCTTGAGTTTCTGGGTCGGCCGCTACGCACTTTGGCGCCCGGCAAATACCGCGCTTACCTGGCACCGGCGGCGCTGGAAGAAATCATGGGCATGCTGTGCTGGGGTGGTTTCTCGGCACAGTCGATTGCCAGCAAAAGCAGCCCGCTGCAAAAGCTCTACGGTGGCGACAGCGCGTTCAGCCCGCTGATCTCGCTGGATGAAAAAGTCAGCGGCTCGCTGAGCCCGGCGTTTTCCGATGAGGGTTATCCGCGCAGCGATCTGGGGTTGATCGTCGATGGCAAGGCCGGGGCACAGCTGGTCAGCTCGCGCAGCGCCGCCGAATACGGTTTGACCGCCAACGGCGCCAGCGGCGGTGAATCACCGAGTGCGCTGAACATGAAAGCCGGGGCATTGCCTGACGCGGAGATCCTCAAGCAACTGGGCACAGGGCTGTACATCAGCAACCTGTGGTACCTGAACTTCTCGGATCAACCGGCCGCACGCCTGACCGGCATGACCCGCTTTGCCACGTTCTGGGTCGAGAACGGCGAGATCCAGGCACCGGTCAGCACCATGCGCTTCGATGACAGCGCCTTCAGCCTGCTTGGTTCGCAGCTGGAAGCGTTGACCGAGGAGCGGGAGTTGCTGTTGTCGGCGAGTACCTATAGCCAGCGGGCGACGGCTTCGGCGTTGTTGCCGGGGGCGTTGGTCAGCCGACTAACGTTGACACTGTAAACACGCATGCCCCTGTAGGAGCGAGCTTGCTCGCGATGGTCGTGAACGATGACGCGTGCTGCCTGGAAAAATGCATCGCCTTCACATTCATCGCGAGCAAGCTCGCTCCTACAGGAACGGAGTAAAGCTCACACTGACAAGAGGTCCCATGCCCAACCGCCCACCTCTCGACGCTGTCACCGCCCGTTGGGTGCCGTGGGTCGTCGCAATCGCCTTCTTCATGCAGTCCCTCGACGGGACGATTCTCAACACTGCCCTGCCAGCCATGGCCCGCGACTTGGCCGAAGACCCATTACGCATGCAGGGTGTGATCATCGCTTACATGCTCACCGTCGCCTTGCTGATCCCGGCTTCGGGCTGGATCGCCGATCGCTTCGGCACCCGAAAGATCTTTTTCAGTGCGATTCTGTTGTTCAGCTTCGGCTCGCTGCTCTGCGCATTGTCGAGCAGCCTGAGCATGCTGATCGGTGCCCGGGTGATCCAGGGCCTGGGCGGCGCGTTGATGCTGCCGGTCGGGCGGCTGGTGGTGTTGCGCGCCTACCCGCGTTCGGAACTGGTGCGGATCATGGGCTTCATCACCATTCCCGGGCTGCTCGGCCCCTTGATCGGCCCGACCATGGGCGGCTGGATGGTGCAATACCTGACCTGGCACTGGATCTTCCTGATCAACCTGCCAGTGGGTCTGGTCGGTTGCTACGCCGTGTGGAAATTCATCCCCGACCTTCGCGGCACCGAGCGCACCCGTTTCGATAGCCTGGGTTTCGTGCTGTTCGGCGCGGCGATGATTCTGATCACCATCGCCATGGAAGGCCTGGGCGAACTGCACCTGCCGCATTTGCGGGTGATGTTGCTGCTGTTCGGCGGCATGGCGTGCCTGGCGGCGTACTGGCTGCGCGCCGGGCATATCGACAACCCGCTGTTCGCGCCGTCGCTGTTCAAGACCCGGACCTTTGCCGTGGGCATTCTCGGCAACCTGTTCGCCCGCCTCGGCAGCGGCGCCCTGCCCTTTCTGGTGCCGTTGCTGTTGCAAGTGGCGCTGGGCTATTCGCCATCCCAGGCCGGGATGAGCATGTTGCCGCTGGCGGCGGCGGCGATGATCGCCAAGTGGGTCGCGCGGCCGCTGATCGAGCGTTTGGGTTATCGCATCGTGCTCACCGGCAACACCCTGGCGCTGGGGATCATGCTGGCGAGCATGGGTCTGGTCAGTGAGCAGACGCCGTACTGGCTGCTGCTGTGCCTGCTGGCGATCCTCGGGGCGATCAACTCCTTGCAGTTCACCGCGATGAACACCGTGACCCTGATCGACCTCGACGACGCCAGCGCCAGCAGCGGCAACAGCCTGCTGTCGGTGGTCGCGCAATTGTCCCTGAGCCTGGGCGTGGCCTGCGCGGGTGCATTGCTCGGTGGCTTTACGGCGGAGATCGGCAATGACGGCGTGGAGACGGTTTTGGGCGCCTTTCAACTAACGTTCGTGACGGTTGGAATCATGGCAATGCTGGCTGCAACGATCTTTTCCCAGCTCTCCCGGGAAGACGGACGGCGCGTCAAGCGTCCGGAAGAGCACATCGAACCTTAGGGCGAATGGCCATCGGACTGGTACACTGCGCGACATTTTGTTTTGCAGGCCAGTCCCGTGACCACCATCGCCACCGAATTTAATACTTTGCCGCTGTCCGCCGCCATGCTGGCTAACCTCGACTCCCTCGGTTATGCCCAGATGACGCCGATCCAGGCGCAAAGCTTGCCGGTGATCCTCAAGGGGATGGACCTGATCGCCCAGGCCAAGACCGGCAGCGGCAAGACCGCTGCCTTTGGCATCGGCCTGCTGAACCCGATCAATCCGCGTTACTTCGGTTGCCAGGCGCTGATCCTGTGCCCGACCCGCGAGCTGGCTGACCAGGTCGCCAAGGAAATCCGTCGCCTGGCCCGTGCCGAAGACAACATCAAGGTCCTGACCCTGTGCGGCGGCGTGTCCCTCGGCCCGCAGATCGCTTCGCTGGAACACGGCGCGCACATCATCGTCGGCACCCCGGGCCGTATTCAGCAGCACCTGCGCAAGGGCTCGCTGGTACTCCACGGCCTCAACACCCTGATCCTCGACGAAGCCGACCGCATGCTCGACATGGGTTTCTACGATTCCATCGAAGAAATCATCATGCAGGCCCCGGAGCGTCGCCAGACCCTGCTGTTCTCCGCCACCTACCCGGTAGGCATCAAGCAGTTGGCCTCGAAGTTCATGCGTAACCCGCAGCAAGTGAAGGCCGAGGCGTTCCACGACGACACGCAGATCGAGCAGCGCTTCTACGAGATTTCCCCGGACGACCGCATGAGTGCGGTGACCAAGGTCCTTGGCCACTTCCGCCCGGCCTCCTGCGTGGCCTTCTGCTACACCAAGCAGCAGGTTCAGGAAACCGTCGACCACCTGACCGCCAAAGGCATTTCCGCCGTCGGCCTGCACGGCGATCTGGAACAGCGTGACCGCGACCAGGTACTGGCGATGTTCGCCAACCGCAGTACTTCGGTGCTGGTGGCGACCGACGTGGCCGCGCGCGGCCTCGATATCGATTCCCTGGACATGGTGATCAACGTCGAATTGGCCCGTGATTCGGAAATCCACATCCACCGTGTCGGCCGTACCGGTCGTGCCGGTGAGAAAGGCCTCGCGATCAGCCTTGTCGCGCCGTCCGAAGCACAGCGCGCACAAGCCATCGAGCAATTGCAGAAGACGCCGCTGACCTGGGATCAGGTGGACAACCTCACCTCCAAGGGTGGTGGCCCGCTGCTGCCGCAGATGAGCACCCTGTGCATCGCTGCCGGCCGCAAGGACAAGGTTCGCCCGGGCGACATTCTTGGCGCACTGACCGGTGACGCCGGTATCCCCGGTGCCCAGGTCGGCAAGATCGCGATTTTCGACTTCCAGGCCTATGTGGCCGTGGAGCGCGGCGTCGCCAAGCAGGCCTTGCAGCGCCTGAACGACGGCAAGATCAAGGGCCGTGCGTTGCGCGTTCGTATCCTGTAAGAACGACGCATATCCCTGTGGGAGCGAGCTTGCTCGCGATGGCGGACTGTCAGACAACATCTATGTTGAATGTGCCGACCTCATCGCGAGCAAGCTCGCTCCCACAATAGTTTTTGTGGTGACACATTTAGAGGACACCGTTTTGCGCTCTACCGAAGTCGTGATCATTGGCGCTGGCGCCGCAGGGTTGATGTGTGCACTGACCGCCGCCGGGCGCGGGCGCAAGGTGCTGTTGCTCGACCATGCCAACAAGGCCGGCAAGAAAATCCTGATGTCGGGCGGTGGTCGCTGCAATTTCACCAACATGTACACAGAGCCGAGCAATTTCCTCTCGCAGAATGCGCACTTCTGCAAATCCGCCCTGGCCCGTTACACCCAATGGGATTTCATCGGCATGGTGGCCAAGCATGGCGTGCCGTACCACGAGAAAAAACTCGGCCAGTTGTTCTGCGATAACAAATCCAGCGACATCCTCGAAATGCTCCTGAATGAGTGCGACCAGGTCGGCGTCAACCTGCATCTGGACACATCGATCCAGACCATCGAGAAGCTCGAAACGGGCTATTTGCTGGACACATCGCTTGACCAGATAACGTGCGAATCGCTGGTGATCGCCACTGGCGGCCTGTCGATCCCGACCCTGGGCGCCACCGGTTTCGGCTACCAGGTCGCCAGGCAATTCGGCCACGAGCTGCTGCCGACCCGCGCCGGTCTCGTGCCGTTCACCATCACCGACCAGCTCAAGGCCTTGTGCACCGAGCTGTCCGGTACGTCGGTGGATTGCCTGGTGAGCTGCAATGAACAGAGCTTCCGCGAGAACATCCTGTTCACCCACCGCGGCCTCAGCGGCCCGGCGATTTTGCAGATTTCGTCATTCTGGGAATCCGGCGATACCGTCGAGATCAACCTGATGCCCGACCACGACGTACCAAACTGGCTGCAACAGCAACAGGCCGAACGTCCCAACAGCGAGCTGAAAACCCTGCTCGGGGAAATCTTCACCAAGAAGATGGCCAATCTGTTGGCGGACAACTGGTTCGTGTCCAAACCGATGAAACAGTACACCCACGCGGAACTGGCCGATATCGCGGAAAAACTGGCGAGCTGGAAAGTCGTGCCGGCGGGCACCGAAGGCTATCGCACCGCCGAGGTGACCTTGGGTGGCGTCAACACCAATGAAGTGTCGTCCAAGACCATGGAATCGCTGAAAAGCCCGGGGCTGTACTTCATCGGCGAAGTGCTTGACGTGACCGGGCATCTGGGCGGGTTCAACTTCCAGTGGGCGTGGGCTTCGGGCTACGCCCTTCTTCAGCGTTTTCGTCTGCTGCCTTGGCGAGGTTTGCCAACGGCGAGGCCGCCAAAGCCAAAGTGAATGCATCGCGTAAAACCCGCCGGCGGCTCGGCTGGTTGCTGTCTACGAA
>NZ_JBFUID010000079.1:0-23924 GCF_056402055.1 Pseudomonas sp. P4_C4
TTTTAAGATCAAAAGATCGCAGCCTTCGGCAGCTCCTACGGGGACCGGGTTTATCTCAGGGCCGCGATTGCGTCTACCGACTCACGAATCAGCGCCGGGCCTTTGTAGATGAAGCCCGAGTAGATCTGCACCAGGCTCGCGCCTGCGGTGATTTTTTCTGCGGCGTGCTTGCCTTCGGTAATGCCGCCGGCAGCGATGATCGGCAGCCGACCACCCAGTTCCGATGCCAGCACTGTCACGGTGTGGGTGCTCTTGTCGCGAACCGGTGCGCCGGACAAACCACCGCCTTCGTCACCATGCTCCAAGCCTTCGACGCCTACGCGGCTCAGGGTGGTGTTAGTCGCAATCACGGCATCCATTCCGGTTTCGATCAGCGCTTGCGCAACCTGTGCGGTTTCTTCGTCGCTCATGTCCGGCGCGATCTTGATCGCCAGCGGTACATGTTTGCCATGACGCAATGCCAGTTCCGCGCGGCGCTCGGCCAGATCGGCCAGCAACTGCTTGAGCGAGTCGCCGAATTGCAGGCTGCGCAGGCCCGGCGTGTTCGGCGAACTGACGTTGACCGTCACATAGCTGGCGTGGGCGTAAACCTTGTCCAGGCAGATCAGGTAGTCGTCCACGGCACGCTCGACCGGCGTATCGAAGTTCTTGCCAATGTTGATGCCCAGCACGCCCTTGTACTTGGCCGCTGCCACGCGAGCCAGCAAGTGATCGACGCCGAGGTTGTTGAAACCCATGCGATTGATGATCGCCTCGGCTTCCGGCAAACGGAACAGGCGTGGCTTCGGGTTGCCCGGCTGCGGACGCGGCGTGATGGTGCCGATTTCGACAAAACCGAAACCCAGTTGGGCGAAACCATCGATGGCCGCACCGTTCTTGTCCAGACCGGCGGCCAGTCCCACCGGATTCGGGAAGTCCAGGCCCATGACATTCACCGGCATCTTCGCCGGGGCCTTGCACAGCAAGCCGTTGAGCCCAAGACGCCCGCCCGCGCCGATCAGGTCCAGGGACAGATCGTGGGAGGTTTCCGGGGAGAGTTTGAACAACAGCTGACGGGCCAGGGTGTACATGGGCGGATTTGACTCGATTGGCGGCGAATTGAGGCGGCGATTATAGCCGGGCAACGGGGTGGCAAGCGAGGCGCGTAATCAAATCAACAGATAATGGCATATGCCTTGCACCACTCTGGGCACCAGCACCCATGCCAACGACCGAATGTGTGCAAAGACAATGGCGTCGTCCCCGGCCTGCTCACGCAAGAACTCGGGACGACGTTTTTTTTGCAAGGTGAACACGCGATGAACGAAACGTCAGCCGACCCTCTGGCCTGGGTCAATGGCAGCGATGCCCCGGAAAAAACCGAAATCAATCTCGGCTTCATGGCCCTGAGCGACTGCGCCTCGGTGGTGGTCGCCGCCACCCAGGGCTTCGCCCAACCCCACGGCTTGACCCTGAACCTCAAGCGTCAGTCGTCCTGGGCCAACCTGCGGGACAAACTGGTCAGCGGTGAACTCGATGCCGCCCACAGCCTCTACGGTCTGATTTATGCCGTACACCTGGGCATCGGTGGCGTGGCCGCGACCGACATGGCTGTGTTGATGGGCCTGAATCAGAACGGCCAGAGCATCAACCTGTCCCGCGGCTTGCAGGCGCTTGGAGTGACCAGTCCTGAAGCACTGGATCGGCACGTGCACCAAACTCGCTCAAAACTCACCTTCGCCCAGACGTTTCCAACCGGCACCCACGCCATGTGGTTGTATTACTGGCTCGCCAGCCAGGGCATTCACCCATTGCAGGATGTCGACAGCGTGGTGGTGCCGCCACCGCAAATGGTCGCGCACCTGCGAGCCGGGCGTATCGACGGGTTCTGCGTCGGCGAACCCTGGTCCGCCAGCGCCGTGCAACAGGACCTCGGCTTCACCCTGGCCACGACCCAGACCCTCTGGCCCGATCATCCGGAAAAAGTCCTCGGCTGCACCCGCGCGTTCGTCGAGCAATACCCCAATACTGCCCGGGCGTTGGTGATGGCGGTTCTGGAGGCCAGCCGTTTCATCGAAGAAAGCACCGAGAATCGCCGCAGTACCGCACAATTGCTCAGTGCCGATCAGTACCTTGACGCGCCACTGGACTGTATCGAACCGCGCCTGCTGGGCGAATACGCCGACGGCCTTGGCCATCGCTGGCAAGACCCGCACGCACTGCGCTTGCACGGGGATGGCGAGGTCAACCTGCCGTACCTGTCCGACGGCATGTGGTTCATGACCCAGTTCCGCCGCTGGGGCTTGTTGCGCGATGACCCGGACTATCTCGCTGTGGCCCGGCAGGTCCAGCAACTGGACCTCTACCGTGAGGCCGCCAGTGCCGTCGGCGTCGCCTCACCAGCTGAGGAAATGCGCAGCAGCCAGTTGATCGACGGCAAGATCTGGGACGGCTCGGACCCGGCCGGTTATGCCCGCAGTTTCAAACTGCACGCCATGAGCGACAGCTCCCATCGATCCGCCAGCCGCTGACAGGAGACCACGAACATGCTGCGTATCCTGCTGATCAACGACACCGCCAAGAAAGTCGGACGCCTGAAGGCTGCCTTGACCGAAGCCGGATTTGAAGTGATCGATGAATCCGGCCTGACCATCGACCTGCCCGAACGCGTCGAAACGGTGCGTCCGGATGTGATTCTGATCGATACCGAGTCACCGGGTCGCGATGTCATGGAACAAGTGGTGCTGGTGACTCGCGACCAGCCACGACCGATAGTGATGTTCACCGACGAACACGACCCCGGTGTGATGCGACAGGCGATCAAGTCCGGAGTCAGTGCCTACATCGTCGAAGGCATTCACGCACAACGCCTGCAGCCGATTCTCGATGTGGCCATGGCACGCTTCGAAAGCGATCAGGCCTTGCGTGCCCAGTTGCAAGCCCGCGACCAGCAACTGGCCGAGCGCAAGCGCATCGAACTGGCCAAGGGGCTGCTGATGAAAATGAAGGACTGCAACGAGGAAGAGGCCTACACGCTGATGCGCCGCCAGGCGATGAGCCGACAGCAGAAGCTGATTCAAGTGGCGGAGCAGATTATTGCCATGAGCGAATTATTGGGTTGAACAACAAAAGATCGTCCGAAGGCTCGGGCCGCGTTCGGACGATCTTTTTTGCTTTACGCACATTTCCGATATGGCACAGATCTGGCTAGGTAATCACCACAGGTAACCAACGGCGGTTGCCCCACCTACGACAAAGACGTCGCGCACCTCATTTGCCCCTGGCGAATCGGGTGGCGGCGTTTTTTCGTTTTGGCCCCACAGCACGGGGCCGGTGGTGCGGCCGTATCGGCGCCCCACCTGCAAGCTCATGACTCCTTTCGAGACTCTTCACAGCTGAGGTGCGCAATGAATTCAAGCTTCTGGAAATCCGGCCATACACCCACATTGTTCGCAGCCTTCCTCTATTTCGACCTGAGTTTCATGGTCTGGTACCTGCTCGGTCCTTTGGCGGTACAGATCGCTGCCGACCTGCACCTGACGACGCAGCAACGGGGACTGGTGGTTGCCACGCCGATTCTGGCCGGGGCTGTATTGCGCTTTGCGATGGGCCTGCTGGCTGATCGCCTGTCGCCAAAAACCGCCGGGATAATCGGCCAGGTGATCGTCATCTGCGCCCTGTTCGTCGCCTGGAAAGTCGGCATTCACAGTTACGAGCAAGCGCTGTTGCTGGGCCTGTTCCTCGGCATGGCCGGTGCGTCCTTCGCCGTCGCCCTGCCGCTGGCCTCGCAATGGTATCCGCCCCAGCACCAAGGCAAAGCCATGGGCATCGCCGGTGCCGGCAACTCGGGCACTGTGCTCGCCGCACTGATTGCCCCGGTACTGGCCGCCATGTTTGGCTGGAGCAACGTGTTCGGCTTCGCCCTGATCCCGCTGATCCTGACCTTGATCGTCTTCGCCTGGCTGGCCAAAAATGCACCCGAGCGCCCGAAAGCCAAGTCTGTGTCTGACTATTTCAAGGCCCTGGGTGACCGCGACAGCTGGTGGTTCATGTTTTTCTACAGCGTGACCTTCGGTGGTTTTATCGGTCTGGCCAGTGCCCTGCCCGGCTACTTCAACGACCAATACGGCCTGAGCCCGGTGACCGCCGGCTACTACACTGCTGCATGTGTGTTCGGTGGCAGCCTGATGCGTCCTCTGGGCGGCGCGCTGGCGGATCGCTTTGGCGGGATTCGTACCTTGCTGGCGATGTACACCGTGGCGGCGATCTGCATTGCGACAGTGGGTTTCAATCTGCCGAGTTCCTATGCCGCACTGGCGCTTTTCGTCTGCACCATGCTCGGTCTGGGCGCAGGCAATGGCGCGGTATTCCAGTTGGTGCCCCAGCGTTTTCGCCGGGAAATCGGCGTGATGACCGGCCTGATCGGCATGGCCGGCGGCATCGGTGGCTTCGCACTGGCCGCCGGCATGGGCGCGATCAAACAAAGCACCGGCAGCTATCAACTGGCCTTGTGGTTGTTCGCAAGCCTCGGTGTACTTGCCTGGTTCGGTCTGCACGGTGTGAAACGTCGCTGGAGAACCACTTGGGGTTCGGCCGCCGTCACCGCAGCACGGGTGTGAGGACTGAATGAGCCTGCAACTGAGCTTCGCCGAACACAGCGCCATCGGCCCCCGCGAGGAGAACCAGGACGCTCTGCGCCTGGTCACTCCGGCCCCGGCGCTGGCAGCGAGCAAGGGTTACCTGTTCGCCATCGCCGACGGCGTCAGCCAATGCGCCGATGGCGGTCTCGCGGCCCGTTCGACCTTGCAGGCCCTGGCGCTGGACTACTACGCCACCCCGGAAACCTGGGGCGTCGCCCAGGCACTGGACCGTCTGTTACTGGCGCAAAATCGCTGGTTGCAGGCGAACGGTGGCGGGCAACCGCTGCTGACCACTGTCAGTGCCTTGGTGATGCGTGGCCGGCGTTTCACCCTGGCGCATGTCGGCGATTGCCGGGTTTATCGCTGGCACGCCGACACGCTGCAACGGGTGAGTGAGGATCACGTCTGGGACCAGCCGGGCATGCAGCATGTGCTCAAACGGGCCTTGGGACTGGATCAACACCTGGTGCTGGACTTTCTCGATGGCGAACTACGGCTGAATGAGAGTTTCGTGCTGCTCAGCGACGGCATCTGGGCCGTGCTGGGCGACACCGCCATTGCGGGCATTTTGCGCGATCAACCTGACCTGAACAGTGCCGCGCAGACCCTGGTCAGCGCTGCGCATCTGGCCGGCAGCCAGGACAACGCCAGCGCCCTGCTGGTGCGGGTCGATGCCCTCGGTGAAACCAGCATTGGCGATGCACTGATTCATCTGCAGCAATGGCCACTCCCGCCCGCGCTGAAGCCAGGCCAGCCTTTCGAAGGCTGGCAGGTCGAAGGGATCCTCGGCCAGAGCCAGCAATCGCTGCTCTACCGGGTGCGCGATGCACAACAACAGCCCTGGCTGCTGAAAACCTTGCCCAGTGCGCTACGTGACGATCACCAGGCCGGGCAGGCGTTGTTGTCGGAGGAATGGTTTCTCAAGCGTGTGGCCGGGCGGCATTTTCCTGAAGTCCATGCCGCCAGTCAGCGTCAGCATTTGTACTACGTGATGCGGGAATATTCCGGGTCGACCTTGGCTGAGCTGCATGAGCATGTCGCAACGCTGCCATTGGCTCAATGGCTGGACCTGGCCGAACGCCTGCTGCGAGCTATCGGCATCTTGCATCGACGGCAAATTCTGCATCGCGATATCAAACCGGAGAACCTGCTGCTAGGGGACGACGGCGAGTTGCGCCTGCTGGATTTCGGCCTCGCCTATTGTCCCGGGCTGTCCGAAGATCAAGCTTGCGCCCTGCCCGGAACGCCCAGCTATATCGCGCCGGAAGCCTTTCGAGGTGACCCTCCTACACCACAACAGGATTTGTATGCAGTCGGCGTGACCTTGTATTACCTGCTGACCGGGCATTATCCCTACGGCGAAATCGAAGCGTTCCAACGCCCTCGGTTTGGTGTGCCTGTCAGCGCCAGTCGCTACCGGCCCGACCTGCCGGAATGGATCGCGCAAAGCCTGGAGCGCGCAGTGGCGGCGGCTCCGGATCAGCGCTTTGAAACAGCGGAAGAATGGTTGTTGCTACTGGAACAGGGAGAACGACGCAGTTTGAGCGTGCGCCCCAGACCGTTGCTGGAGCGCGAACCGCTGAAAGTCTGGCGGACGTTGGCGCTGGTGTCGTTGCTGGTGAATCTGGTGCTGCTGTTTTTGCTGTTTCATGGTTGAGCTGTTTATTGACCCCAAAAGATCAAAAGATCGCAGCCTGCACCAGCTCTTACGGGTGGCCCACGATCCCCTGTAGGAGCTGGCGCAGCCTGCGATCTTTTGATCTTTCTGCTTCAAAACCGGGCATAGCGCATTGAACCGGTGCACGCAAACACCCTCCTTCCACGGTGAGAGCCCATAAATTCGGCATTTGGGCAACTTGGCACAACCGCTGCATTACCTTTTCCAACATACATAAAGCCCAGCCTTCAACGTAGAAAGCTGCGCTGCCCGAGAGAACGGGACAAGGACAAAGGCGTCCTCGCTAGTTAACTGGCGAGACGCCTTTTTTTGTTTGCGCAAAATTTTGTCGAGCAAGGCCTGAATGCCCTGATGAGGCAGGCCCGAGCTCCCCGGAGAACCTGATGAAAAAACTAAAACTGGTGATGATCGGCAACGGCATGGCCGGGGTTCGCACCCTGGAAGAACTGCTCAAGCTGAGTAATGAGCTGTACGACATCACGGTCTTCGGCGCCGAACCCCATACCAACTACAACCGCATCCTGCTGTCGCCCGTACTGGCCGGCGAACAGACCTTCGAAGAGATCGTGCTCAACGACCTGGACTGGTACCTGGAAAACAACATCAAGCTGCTGCTCAACCGCAAGGTGGTGGAGATCGACCGGGTCAAGCGCCGGGTCATTGCCGAAGACGGCAGCGAAGCCGAATACGATCGCCTGCTCATCGCCACCGGCTCAACGCCTTTCATCCTGCCCATTCCCGGCAACACCCTTGAGGGCGTGATCGGCTACCGCGACATCGCCGACACCCAGGCCATGATCGACACCGCGAAAACCCACCGCCACGCCGTAGTGATCGGTGGCGGCCTGCTCGGTCTGGAGGCTGCCAACGGCCTGATGCTGCGGGGCATGCACGTGACCGTGGTGCATATCGGTGAGTGGTTGCTGGAGCGGCAGCTGGACAAGACCAGCGGCCAACTGCTGCAAACCGCCCTGGAGTCTCGCGGCCTGCATTTCCGTCTGTGCGAGCAGACCCAGGCCCTGCACGACGCGGGCAATGGCCGGGTCGGTTCGGTGCAATTCAAGAACGGCGACATCATCCCCGCTGACTTGGTAGTGATGGCCGCCGGCATTCGCCCCAATACCGAACTGGCGGAGAAATCCGGCATTCCGTGCAGCCGCGGGATTCTGGTCAACGACACCCTGCAAACCTACGACCCACGGATCTATGCCATCGGCGAGTGTGCCAGCCACCGCGGCATCGCCTATGGTTTGGTGGCGCCGCTGTTCGAACAGGCCAAAGTCTGCGCCAACCACCTGGCCCAACTGGGTTTTGCCACCTACAAGGGTTCGGTGACCTCGACCAAATTGAAGGTTACCGGTATCGACCT
Source organism: Pseudomonas sp. P4_C4 (assembly GCF_056402055.1). NCBI lineage: Bacteria > Pseudomonadati > Pseudomonadota > Gammaproteobacteria > Pseudomonadales > Pseudomonadaceae > Pseudomonas > Pseudomonas sp. P4_C4. The sequence goes on from NZ_JBFUID010000079.1 coordinate 7,667, forward strand.
GTTCTCCGCCGGCGACTTCATGGGCGGTGAAGGCACCGAGACCATCACCCTCTCGGACCCGATTGGCGGCGTCTACAAGAAACTGGTGATCAAGGATGACGTGCTGGTCGGCGCCTGTCTGTACGGCGATACGGCGGATGGCGGCTGGTATTTCCGGCAGATCCGCGAGAATCACGCCATCGACGAGATCCGCGATCACTTGATGTTCGGTGAAAATGCACTGGGCGACGTAGGACATCAGGGCCAGGACAAAGCCATGAGCATGGCCGACACGGCCGAAGTCTGCGGCTGCAACGGTGTGTGCAAAGGCACCATCGTCAAGGCCATTCAGGAACATGGGCTATTCAGTGTCGACGACGTCAAGAAACACACCAAGGCTGCCAGCTCCTGCGGTTCCTGCGCCGGCCTCGTCGAACAGATCCTGATCAACACCGTGGGCGGCGCCGCGGACGTCAAACCAAAAAGCGAAAAGGCCATCTGCGGCTGCAGCGACCTCAATCACGGGCAAATCCGCCAGGCCATCCGCGAGCAGCACCTGCTGACCATCGCCGGCACCATGAGCTACCTGAACTGGCGCACACCCAACGGCTGCGCCACCTGCCGGCCGGCGCTCAACTACTACCTGATTTCCACCTGGCCAGGGGAAGCCAGGGACGACCCGCAATCGCGCCTGATCAACGAAAGGGCTCACGCCAACATTCAGAAAGACGGCACTTACTCTGTAGTCCCGAGGATGTGGGGCGGTGTGACCAATCCTTCGGAACTGCGGCGCATTGCCGATGTTGCCGACAAGTACAACGTGCCGATGGTCAAAGTCACCGGTGGTCAGCGCATCGACTTGCTAGGCATCCGCAAGCAAGACCTGCCGGGGGTATGGAAAGACCTGGACATGCCGTCCGGCCACGCCTACGGCAAATCCATCCGCACGGTGAAAACCTGCGTCGGCAGCGAGTTCTGCCGCTTTGGCACCCAGAACTCAACACAGTTGGGTATCGAACTGGAACATGACCTGTTCAACATGTGGTCACCGCACAAGGTGAAACTGGCTGTCTCCGGTTGCCCGCGCAACTGCTCGGAAGCCGGCATCAAGGATGTGGGAATTATCGGCGTGGACTCCGGCTGGGAGATGTACATCGGTGGCAACGGCGGGATCAAGACCGAAGTCGCGGAATTCTTCGTCAAACTGAAAACCGCTGAAGAAGTCCGCGAATACAACGGTGCGTTCCTGCAGCTCTATCGCGAAGAAGCCTTCTACCTCGAACGCACCGTGCACTACCTGCAACGGGTCGGCATGGAACACATCAAGAAAGCCGTGCTGGAAGATCCGGAGCGTCGCAAAGCGCTCAACGATCGCCTGCAATTCTCCCTGTCGTTCGAACAGGACCCGTGGAAGGAGCGCCTGGAACAGCCCCTGCTGAAAAAAGAATTCGACGTCATCCCCGTGAAAAACCTGGAGGTGCTGGCATGAACTGGCTGGATATCTGCGCACTGGAAGAGATCAATGCCCTGGGCTCGCGGATCATCGCCGGGCCAAAGGGAGACATCGCAATTTTTCGTACCAGCGACGACGAAGTGTTCGCCCTCGACGACCGCTGCCCGCACAAGGGCGGCCCGTTGTCCCAAGGTCTGGTCTACGGCAAGCGGGTGGCCTGCCCGTTGCACAACTGGCAAATCGACCTGGAAAGCGGCGAAGCCCTGGCCCCGGACATCGGCTGTGCCCATCACCATCTCGCCCGGGTGGAAAATGGCCGGGTGATGCTGGCCCTGCGGGATGCAGGCTGATGGACCGCCAGATCACTGCGTCCACCTGCTGTTACTGCGGAGTCGGTTGCGGGGTGCTGATCGAACATGACGGTTCACGCATCCTCGGCGTCAGCGGCGATCCGGCGCACCCGGCCAATTTCGGCAAACTGTGCAGCAAGGGCTCGACCCTGCACCTGACCGGCGACGAGACCGCGCGGGCGCTGTACCCCGAACTGCGCCTCGGCAAAGGCCTGGCCCGCCACCGCACCGACTGGGATACCGCCCTCGATCACGCCGCCAGCGTTTTTGCCGCGACCATTGCCGAACATGGCCCGGACAGCGTGGCGTTTTACATTTCCGGGCAACTGTTGACCGAGGACTACTACGCCTTCAACAAGCTGGCACGTGCCCTGGTGGGTACCAACAACATCGACAGCAATTCGCGGCTGTGCATGTCCTCGGCGGTGGTCGGCTACAAGCGCAGCCTGGGTGCCGACGCGCCGCCCTGCAGCTACGAAGACCTGGAATTGAGCGATTGCGTAATGATCGTGGGCAGCAACATGGCCTACGCCCATCCGGTGCTGTTCCGTCGGCTGGAAGAGGCCAAAGTCCGCCGGCCGCAGATGAAGGTCATCGTCATTGACCCACGTCGTACAGACACCTGCGATCTGGCTGATCTGCACCTGCCGATCTTGCCGGGCACCGATGTCGCTTTATTCCATGGGATTTTGCATTTGCTGCTGTGGGAAGACTGGATCGATCGTGACTTCATCAAGGACCATACCGAAGGCTTGCCCGAGCTGAAGAAACTGGTGCGCGATTACACACCGCAGATGGTGTCGCAGCTGTGCGGAATCAGCGTTGAGCAACTGCAGCAATGCACTGAATGGGTCGGTACTTCACCGTCTTTCCTGTCGTTGTGGTGCATGGGGTTGAACCAGTCCACCGCTGGCAGCGCGAAAAACAGTGCACTGATCAATCTGCACCTGGCCACCGGGCAAATTGGTCGCCCGGGTGCAGGACCTTTCTCGTTGACCGGTCAGCCGAATGCCATGGGTGGGCGGGAAACCGGTAGTCTGTCTAACCTGCTGCCGGGTCATCGTGACGCAGCCAACCCTGAGCACCGTGCCGATGTGGCCGCTTACTGGGGCGTTGATCAACTGCCTGAAAACCCGGGGCTGACTGCCATCGAGTTGTTTGAGCAGGTGGGCAACGGAAAGATCAAAGCCTTGTGGATCGCCTGCACCAACCCCGCGCAATCTCTACCCGATCAGACTGCCGTGCGCGCGGCACTGCAAGCCTGCCCATTCGTGGTCTTGCAGGAGGCCTTTCGCACCACTGAAACCGCCAGGTTTGCCGACCTGTTGTTGCCCGCCGCCAGTTGGGGCGAAAAGGACGGTACGGTGACCAACTCCGAACGGCGTATTTCCCACGTCCGCCGCGCGATCGCCGCACCAGGTGAAGCGCGTCCGGACTGGGCGATCACGGTGGATTTCGCACAGCGCCTGGAGAAACATCTGCGTCCGGAAGCGACCAGCCTGTTTGCCTTTGAAACCCCGGCACAGGTCTTCGACGAATACAAACAGCTGACGCGTGGCCGGGATCTGGATTTGTCCGGGATCAGCCACGGGTTGATCGACAAAATCGGCCCGCAACAATGGCCCTTTCCTACGGGGTCCAGCGCAGGCACCGCCCGCCTCTATCTCGACGGCATTTTCCCGACTTCCAGCGGACGCGCGCAGTTCGTGGCCGATCCCTATCGCGCCGCCAAGGAACAACGTGAGGCGCGTTTCCCGCTAACGCTGATCACCGGTCGTCTGCGCGATCAATGGCACGGCATGAGCCGCACCGGCACCGCAGCGCAGTTGTTCGGTCATGTCAGTGAAGCCGTATTGAGCCTGCACCCGGATGAGCTGCGCCGGCATCGCCTGCAAACCGGCGATTTGATCAGCCTGAAAAGCCGCCGCGGCGCGGTGATCTTGCCGGTCGCCAGTGACGATAGCGTGCGTCCGGGCCAAGCCTTCTTGCCGATGCATTTTGGTGACCGTTTCCTCAAGGGGGGCGTGAACAGCCTCACCCTGCCCGCCTTCGACCCGTTGTCGAAACAACCGGAACTCAAACACAGCGGCGTGCGCCTGGAACCGGTGCATTTACCTTGGCACCTTTTTGCGCTGATAGAGGGCGATGTCCAACAACACTTTGAGACTCTGCGCCCCCTCTGCGAGGCGTTTTCCTACGTCAGCCTCAGTTTGACCGGTCGTGAGCGCCCTGCGCTGCTTATACGCGCTGCCAGCGCCACGGCGCCAGATCCGCAACTGCTGCGCGATATCGATCAATGCCTGGGGCTAAACGATGGACCGGTCCTGGCCTACGACGATCCACGACGCTCCATCGGTAAGCGGGTGCGGATCGAGAACGGCCGGATCACAGCGATCCGCTTGGCGGGTGAAACCCTCGCCCGGCACTGGCTGCAAAACCTCTGGCTCGAAGGTCGCTCCGATGAACAACTACGGCGCTGGCTGCTCGCGCCACTGAGTGCCCCACCGGGCCAGGTTGACGCCGAAGCGATCGGCAACAAAACCCTGTGCAACTGCAAAAACGTCAGCCAAAACGCGGTCTGCGCTGGCATCCGCCGCGGCCTGGACTTGCCGGGTTTGAAACAAGAATTGGGTTGCGGCACGCAATGCGGCTCCTGCGTCCCGGAAATCAAGCGTTTGCTGGCCGCCACCGCGCAGCCGCAAGCCGCCATCTCGTGAGGAAAACACTATGAGCGCAAAAGTCTGGCTGGTGGGTGCAGGTCCCGGTGATCCTGAATTACTGACCCTCAAAGCTGTTCGGGCGTTGAGAGAAGCGGATGTAGTGCTGATCGACGATCTGGTCAACGACGTGGTGCTGGAGCACTGTCCCGGCGCGCGGATAATTCCGGTGGGCAAGCGCGGCGGCTGTCGTTCAACGCCGCAAGCCTTTATCCATCGCCTGATGTTGCGTTATGCCCGTCAGGGCAAATGCGTGGTGCGCCTCAAGGGTGGCGACCCGTGCATCTTCGGGCGTGGCGGTGAAGAAGCGCAGTGGTTGCGTGAGCGTGGTGTCGAGGTTGAACTGGTCAATGGCATCACCGCCGGCCTGGCGGGCGCGACGCAATGCGATATTCCATTGACCCTGCGCGGCGTGGCACGAGGGGTGACTCTGGTGACCGCCCACACTCAGGATGACAGCAGCCTGAACTGGCAAGCGCTGGCCCAAGGCGGCACGACACTGGTGATCTACATGGGGGTGGCGAAGCTCAGCGAGATCCGTGAGCAACTGCTGGCCGGGGCAATGGCGGCAGATACGCCGGTGGCAATGATTGAAAATGCATCGTTGCCGCATCAACGGGAATGTCGAAGCAGCCTGACGGCAATGGAGGAAGATGCCTGTGCTTTCGAGTTGAAAAGCCCGGCAATCCTGGTGATTGGCGCAGTCGCAGCCAACGCCATCTCCTCCTGTGGGAGCGAGCCTGCTCGCGAAGAGGTTCTGTCCGTCGACATCAATGTTGGATATCAACGCGCCTGACGCGTCCCTCCTCACTAAATCGCAGACAAAGAAAAGCCCGGCCTAAGCCGGGCTTTTCTCAGAGCTGCGAGCTAATTACTTAGCGTGAGCTTCAACCTGCGCTTCTACGCGACGGTTAACAGCGCGACCAGCTTCAGTTTTGTTGTCAGCAACCGGGCGGGATTCGCCGTAGCCAACGGACTGAATGCGGGACGACTCAACACCGTACTGGTTGGTCAGAACTTGCTTAACGGCGTTTGCACGACGCTCGGACAGTTTCTGGTTGTAAGCGTCAGGACCGACGTTGTCGGTGTGACCTTCAACAGTAGTGGTGGTGGACGGGTACTGCTTCATGAAGTCAGCCAGGTTCTTGATGTCGCCGTAGCTGTTTGGCTTGACTGCCGACTTGTTGAAGTCGAACTTCACGTCCAGCTCTACACGAACGACTTCAGCAACAGCTGGGCAGCCATCAGCGTCAACAGTAACGTTGGCTGGGGTGTCCGGGCACTTGTCAACGTTGTCGCAAACGCCATCGTTGTCGCTGTCGGAGCAGACTTCTGGAGCTGGAACCGGAGCAGCAGCAGGCTTGTTGCCGCCACCGAAGTTCACGCCCAGACCTACGGACGGGATGTAGTCCCAACGGCCGTTGTCCAGCTTGTAGTCAGCTTCTACGCCAGCACGAGCGTAAACGTTTTCAACGAAGTAGTACTTAACGCCAGCACCAGCAGTCAGGAAAGTCGACTGGTCACGACCGGTGTGGCCGTCAGCGGCTACGTTGGTCATGCTGCCGTGCTTGACACCACCTTGAACGTAAGGACGCAGAGCGTCGCCAGCGTTGTTGAAGTGGTATTGAGCGTTCAGACCAAACTGGTCGCCTTCGATTTTCTGGTTGCCGGTGTTGTTGTTCGAACGGGTGTAGTCATCGTTGTTGTAGGTGAAGTTCAACGATACGTCGTCGGTCAAGAAGTAACCGATGGAGGCGCCAGGAGTGTAGCCGTCTTCAACGTTGTTAACGCTGTCGTTGTACTTCTTCCCGTAGTTGAGCTCGCCTTCAACTGCGCCTTGGCCTTGTGCCAGTGCGCCGAACGAAGTAGCGGCAATAAGAGTACCAATGGCCAAGCCCAAGGTGTTTTTCAGTTTCATCCGTTAAATCCCCATCTGGTGATTGTGAAGCAGTCCCGCAAACCGGGGGACAACTCGGCGGCAAGTCTAACAGAACTTGCCTACACGTAAGAGATATTTGCGCTGAACTAAGTTTCAGCAATGCCTGCAAATTTCTCACGCAATTTATCTAGAGCGCGCTTGTACCGCATTTTTGTTGCACTCAAACCCATGTGCATGATGTCTGCGATCTCCTGAAACTCCAGCTCTGCGACAAATCGTAGCACCAGAATTTCGCGGTCAATCGGGTTCACATACACCAACCAGCGATCGAGTCCACCCTTTTCCTCAGGTTTCGGCGCCTTTTCTTCGGACGCTTCCTCAAGGGGGTCAAGACTCAATGCGTCCATCAAGCGACGCTTTCGCCGTTCCTTTCGATATTGTGTGATGCACTCGTTGTACGTGATGCTATATAGCCACGTCTTGAACTTCGATTTACCTTCGAAGTTCTTCAGGCCATACAGCACCTTCAACATGACCTCCTGACAGACATCGTCTGCGTCGCGATCGTTCCCGAGATATCGTGCACACACGTTAAATAATGTTCGTTGGTAACGCCGCATCAGCTCTTCATAGGCGCGTGTTACGTGAAACAGTTCGCTATGCGAGCGCGCGACCAACTCCTCATCAGAGAGCTCGCGGGGGTCGTAGCGCATGGATAACGATTGGGTTTTATTCAAAACAAGTCGGGCCGACAGTCAGGTCAATGTCCGCCGCAGCCAGCATCAGCAGGCATTTTGCGGCGGCATACATTAGCAGGGTTTGCCGGGTTAGTGGCTACTCACATGCTGCTCAAGGAGGATCCGATTGGAAAGAGAGACTAGCTCACCCTCATCGGTCAGCAATGTGGTTTTAACCGTGCCGATCTCTTCGATCTGGCCTTCGACCTCGCCAACACGTACTTGTTGCCCAACCTGGTACAGCTCGCGCACGTAGATTCCCGCAAGAATCTGGCCGGCAATTTCCCGGCTTCCCAACCCCATGGCCAGCGCTACCGCCAGACCAACGGTTATCAACACAATCACGATCACATGGTTCAGCAGGTCAGTCTTGACCTCCAGCTGGCTGATCGCAACCGAAATACTGATGATGATCACCAGGCCCTGGGCAATTCGACCAAGCCCTGAAGCATAGTCCAGGCCCACGCCTTCTGCCGCTCCACGCACCAGCCCGTTGGCCAGTTGCGCCAGCAAAACACCTACCAGTAACACCAGCGCCGCGCCGAAAACCTTCGGCAGATACAACGCTAGCATATCCAGCGTAGCTGAAACCCGCTCAAGCCCAAGTGATTCTGCGGCAGAAACCAGAAAAATAAGCAGAATGAACCAATAGACGATCTTGCCGATCAGGGTCGAGATAGGAACTTGCAGTCCAGCGCGGGACAGCAGCTTGGTCAGGCCAGTGCCGCCCATCAAGCGGTCAAGGCCCAGTTTGGCGAGCAACTTGGAGAGCAGGGTGTCCAGCAGTTTGGCCACGACAAAACCCAACAGCAGCACAACCAGTGCGCCGAACAGGTTCGGAATGAAGTTCGCAACCTTGGTCCACAACGCAGTCATTGCAGTGACGAGGCTCTGAGTCCAGAGATCAAGTTCCATATTCAATCAGCCTTATCAGCAGTGCGAGCAGCAGGTTTACGAAGACGGGATACCGGCGCGACATGGGCCGATCCGTTATTCAGGGCGATCATCAGTGCGGGCAACCAGCGCCCCAGCAGACTGAACAAATCACCGGCGCCAACCTGGCGGTTGGCGGTTTTCAGCACACGCCCCAGGCACGCATCGTCATCCCGCGTGGACGGTGAGGCCTTGAGCATGTCGCGTAAAGACTGTTCAAACGGATCGTGCATACGCACCTCTCGTGATGTCTGTGGGAGACGCGGTCAGTTTTGCTCGGGTCACATGGTTTCCCTCAGACCCAGCACAAACGTCGGAATAACCACCACTGCCCCAGCGCCACCGAGACCATCATCAGGCAGGCGATCAGAAAGCCATAAGGGCTGGCAGAGAATGGAATGCCACCGACGTTGATCCCCAAAAGCCCGGTCAGAAAACTCATTGGCAAAAAGATCCCGGTGATGACGCCAAAGCGATACATCGTGCGATTCATGCGCACGCTCAACCGACGGTCTTCAGCTTCCAGGACCAGCCCCACCCGCTCCCGGGTCAATTCCAGCTCTTCGAGGTAGCGGGTCAGGCTGTTGTTCAATTCGTTCCAGTAATCACCATCGTCCTCGACGAACCAGGGCAACTTGATCCGCGTCAATTGCCCGAAAATATCCCGCTGCGGAGCGAGAAAACGCTTCAACGCGGCGGCCCGGCGACGGATCTGCAATACAGCACCGTGCTCCGGCGCATACCGTTCGTCGGAATCTAGCTTTTCTTCTTCCTCATCGACCACCTCCGAGAGGTCACTGACCAGATCCTGCACCTTGTTGGTGAGGTACTGCGCCATGTACAGGATGAGTTCGGAGGCTGTTTTCGGCCCTTTGCCGTCGGCCAGTTGCACCAACAGTTCTTCAGTGGCGCGCAACGGACGCAAACGCAGGGAAATGACGCGCTGTGCAGAGCCGAAGATCCGCACCGACACCATGTCTTCAGGCTCGGCACCGGGGTTCAGATTGACCCCGCGCAAAAATAGCAGCAGTTCGCTGTCTGAAAGCTGTAAAAGTCGCGGACGGGTGTTTTCTTCGAGTAACAGGTCACAGCTGAATTCGCTTAGACCGCTGGATTTGCGCAACCAGGTCCGGGTTTGCGGATGACTGCGATCCCAATGCAGCCACAGGCTTTCATGGGCCTGCAGCTGCAAGTCATCGAGTTCAGTCCGGGCAATCGAACGCGCGCCGCCTCTACCGTCCAGCACCAGGGCATGCACCAGCCCCCATTGCGCGTTTTCTTCCTCGAACATCCGCACTCCTTTGGTTGGCTCGACGTTTTATTCAGGCATCTTCAGCGGGCTTGGCGAGACGATCACGCCATTGTTGTCCGCATAAATGTATTCGCCTGGAYGGAACGTCACACCGGCAAACGTCACCACAACGTTGAGATCGCCGAGCCCGCGCCTGTCGGATTTCCTCGGGTGGCTGGCGAGGGCCTGAACGCCCAAATCGGTCTGCGCGACGATATCGACGTCGCGGATGCAACCGTAGATTACCAGCCCTTCCCAACCGTTTTTCGCGGCTTTCTCGGCCAGCATGTCACCCAGCAACGCATGACGCAGGGAACCGCCACCGTCTACCACCAGCACTTTGCCATTCCCCTTGAGCTCGACCTGCTCCTTGACCCGCGAGTTGTCTTCGAAGCACTTGATGGTCACGATTTCGCCACCGAAGGAATCACGGCCGCCGAAATTGCTGAACATCGGTTCCAGCACCTGCACCAGTTCCGGATAGGCGTCGCACAGGTCAGGCGTGAGGTAATGGATCATCGAGAAACTCCTGTAAAGAGGAAGACAGCACGAACATCAGTGATGACTCAGCCACGGAAAGTGACCGGAACAGCTCAATGCGTCATATCTTAGCCGCAAGCCGATCAGAGCGAAATGCCCTTGTTAGAGCGTCAGGCTCAAACCGCCGCGGCCAAATCCCGTTGATCTCCCAACAACGGTGCCTGCTGATCCGCCAGCCAGCGGGTCACCAACGGCCAGACTTCGGCCTGGGCGGGTTTGCTGACGAGCATTTCAACATGGCCGAAATTGTCGGCGAAACCTTGGTCTCGACCCAGGTTGATAAATTGCTTGTGCTCCGAACCGAATTGCTCGAACAGTTTGCGGCACGCCCACGCAGGATCCTGATGATCACCCGCTGCGCTCACGGCGAGCACCGGCAACTTGACCTCGGCCAAACCCGCCCACCAGTTTTTCTCGGCATCGCCAAAACGCCCGAACAGGCCAAACCAACGCATGCTTTCCAGGGCCAGGCCGATCGGCTCGTCCTCCGGGCCGCGCTTGAGCCTTGAACCGGACAACTGGGCGAAACGCTTGAGAATGAAGCGGCCGCCCCACTCCACCGGTGGAATCTTCAAGGGCCAGTAAGTGCGGCTGACCTGGGTGCCAAAAAACGCCGCCGAGGCCACGACCGACTCACCGATGTACTCGCCACCCAGCGCCGCCGCCAGGGTAATACCGCCCAGTGAGTGACCGATCCAGTGCGGGGCCTGCCCGCTCTGCTCGCGCACGAACGCGCCGATGGCCGGCAGATCATAGCGAGCGTAGTCGGCGACTCGGTTCTTGCGGTAGTCGTGGTTACGTTGGGACAGGCCGTGACCGCGCATTTCCGGAATCCACACGTCGAACCCCAATCGAGCCAGATAAGCGCCCAACCCCAGGCCCTTGGGAGAAAACCAGAACCGGCGATTGGAAAAGCTGCCGTGCAGCAGGATCACCGGCACGCCACGGGAGGACGATTCATCGGCCATGCCAAGACGCGTCACAGCCAGTTCGACGGTGAAGTCGGGGCTGTTACCGGGTTTCAAACGATAGACATCTTCGCTCAAATCGCCGCGCCGTTCGGCGCTGATCAGAGCGACAGGAAATAGGTTGCTGCTGCTTTGCATAATCTCTTGCACAAAAAAGGGCGGCATCCAGATGGAGCCCGCCCTGCTTGAATCTCAAAAAGACCGCTCCCTGACGCTACGTCGTCCCCTGTAGGAGCGAGCTTGCTCGCGAAAAACTTCAGGACACCGCGTTTATCCAGATTAAACGCGTTATCGATTGCGTCCATCGCGAGCAAGCTCGCTCCTACAAGGTATGAGAGCGGGCCGTTCACACGCTATCAGGCCGAAGCTTGACCTTCTGCCAGGAAGAACCAGGTTTCCAGTACGGAGTCCGGGTTCAACGAAACGCTTTCAATGCCCTGTTCCATCAGCCACTTGGCCAGGTCCGGGTGGTCCGAAGGGCCCTGACCGCAGATGCCGATGTACTTGCCGGCCTTGTTGCACGCGGCAATGGCGTTGGCCAGCAACTTCTTGACTGCCGGATTACGCTCATCGAACAGATGCGCAATGATCCCGGAGTCACGGTCCAGGCCCAGGGTCAACTGGGTCAGGTCGTTGGAGCCGATGGAGAAACCGTCGAAGAACTCGAGGAATTCTTCCGCCAGGATGGCGTTGGACGGCAGTTCGCACATCATGATCACGCGCAGGCCGTTTTCGCCACGGGCCAGGCCGTTTTCCGCCAGCAGATCGACCACCTGGCTCGCTTCGCCCAAGGTACGGACGAATGGCACCATGATTTCGACGTTGGTCAGGCCCATCTCGTTGCGCACACGCTTCAGAGCGCGGCACTCGAGCTCGAAGCAGTCGCGGAACGATTCGCTGATGTAACGCGAAGCGCCGCGGAAGCCCAGCATCGGGTTCTCTTCTTCCGGCTCGTAGAGTTTGCCGCCGATCAGGTTGGCGTATTCGTTGGACTTGAAGTCCGACAGGCGCACGATGACTTTCTTCGGCCAGAACGCAGCTGCCAGGGTGCTGATGCCTTCGACCAGTTTTTCGACGTAGAAGCCGACCGGGTCGTTGTAGCCGGCAATGCGCTTGTCGACGCTTTCCTTGATGTCCAGCGGCAGGCCGTCGTAGTTCAGCAGTGCTTTAGGGTGCACGCCGATCATGCGGTTGATGATGAACTCCAGGCGGGCCAGACCCACACCGGCGTTCGGCAGCTGCGCGAAGTCGAAGGCGCGGTCCGGGTTGCCGACGTTCATCATGATCTTGAACGGCAGCTCCGGCATGGCGTCCACGGAGTTCTTCTTGATGTCGAAGCCCAGTTCGCCTTCGAAGATGAAACCGGTGTCGCCTTCAGCACAGGAAACGGTCACGCCCTGGCCGTCTTTCAACAGCTGGGTAGCGTTGCCGCAACCCACTACTGCCGGGATACCCAGCTCACGGGCGATGATCGCCGCGTGGCAAGTACGGCCGCCACGGTTGGTGACGATGGCGCTGGCGCGTTTCATGACCGGCTCCCAGTCCGGGTCGGTCATGTCGGAAACCAGTACGTCGCCTGGCTGGACCTTGTCCATTTCGGACACGTCCTTGATGATGCGGACCTTGCCGGCGCCGATGCGCTGGCCGATGGCGCGGCCTTCCACCAGCACGGTGCCGGTCTCTTTCAACAGGTAACGTTCCATGACGTTGGCCTGGGTGCGGCTCTTCACGGTTTCCGGACGGGCCTGCACGATGTACAGCTTGCCGTCGTCACCGTCCTTGGCCCACTCGATGTCCATCGGGCACTTGTAGTGCTTCTCGATGATCATCGCCTGCTTGGCCAACTCGCTGACTTCGGCGTCGGTCAGGCAGAAGCGGGCGCGATCGGCCTTGTCCACGTCGACGGTCTTCACCGAACGACCGGCCTTGGCCTCGTCGCCGTAGATCATCTTGATGGCCTTGCTGCCCAGGTTGCGGCGCAGGATGGCCGGACGACCAGCCGCCAGCGTGCCCTTGTGGACGTAGAACTCATCCGGGTTCACCGCGCCTTGTACGACGGTTTCACCCAGGCCGTAGGCGCCGGTGATGAACACCACGTCACGGAAGCCCGATTCGGTATCGAGGGTGAACATCACGCCGGCGGTGCCGGTTTCGGAACGGACCATGCGCTGCACGCCAGCGGACAGGGCAACCAGCTTGTGGTCGAAGCCTTGGTGCACGCGATAGGAAATGGCGCGGTCGTTGAACAGCGAAGCGAACACCTCTTTGGCGGCGCGGATGACGTTTTCCACACCACGGATGTTCAGGAAGGTTTCCTGCTGGCCGGCGAAGGAAGCGTCCGGCAAGTCTTCGGCGGTGGCGGAAGAACGCACGGCCACGGCCATGTCAGGGTTGCCGGCGGACAGCGTAGCGAACGCGGTACGAATTTCGGCATTCAGTTTTTCAGGGAATTCGGCTTCCATGATCCACTGGCGGATCTGGGCACCGGTTTTGGCCAGGGCATTCACGTCATCGACGTCCAGGGCATCGAGGGCGTCGTGAATCTGCTGGTTCAGGCCGCTCAGCTCCAGAAAATCACGATAAGCCTGAGCGGTCGTGGCGAAGCCACCGGGCACCGATACACCGGCGCCTGCCAGATTGCTGATCATCTCGCCGAGGGATGCGTTCTTGCCCCCCACATGCTCTACATCATGGACGCCGAGCTTATCGAGGGAAACTACGTACTCTACCAAGGTGATCTCTCCACTAACTGTGTTGGAAAAGCTCAGAAACCGGCTGCTTGAATGAGCATTTACCGGCTATATGGCCTGGACCTGGAAAATAAGTGAGAATGCGGGCCATTGGCGGCCGGCAAATCGCGCCTATCATATCCAAGATTCGTCACTAGCTTAAGGCCCAAGGTGCAAATGAAACGATCTGCTTTCTTTATCTCCGATGGTACCGGCATTACCGCCGAAGCCCTCGGCCAAAGCCTTCTGGCGCAGTTCGAAAACATTACCTTCAGCAAAGTCACGCGTCCGTACATCGACAACGTGGACAAAGCGCGGGCCATGGTACAACAAATCAACAAAGCCGCCGAAACAGACGGCTTCCGTCCGATTATCTTCGACACCATCGTCAATCAGGACATTCGTGAGATTCTCGCAACCTCGAATGGTTTCATGATCGACATTTTCTCGACGTTCCTGGCACCGCTTGAACAGGAACTGACCGAGCATTCTTCCTACACCGTGGGCAAATCCCATTCCATCGGCTCGAACACCAATTATATGGAACGCATCGAGGCGGTGAACTTCGCCCTCGACAACGACGACGGCGCCCGCACGCACTATTACGACAAGGCCGACCTGATACTAGTGGGCGTGTCGCGATGTGGTAAGACGCCGACGTGCCTGTACATGGCCATGCAATTCGGTATCCGCGCAGCCAACTACCCGCTGACCGAAGACGACATGGAACGCCTGCAACTGCCAAACGCCCTGCGCGCCCACCAGCACAAGCTGTTCGGCCTGACCATCGACCCAGACCGCCTCACCGCGATCCGCAACGAGCGCAAGCCCAACAGCCGCTATTCGAGCTACGCCCAGTGCGAGTTCGAAGTGCGCGAGGTCGAGAACCTGTTCCGCCGCGCAAACATCCCGCACATCAACTCCACGCATTTTTCGGTGGAAGAAATATCTGCGAAAATTCTGGTGGAGAAAGGTGTGGAGCGGCGGTTCAAGTAAACCTTTATTGCCTGTTCCGGCCTCATCGCGAGCCGGCTCACTCCTACAGGGGATCTGCGGTGAACACAAATCAACTGTAGGAGCGAGCCGGCTCCGGGCGGCGTTCCGACGATTGAACGATAACGCGGTCTTTCAGGTAACAAACAAATCCACGAACCGGTTCACCGCTGTCGCCTCAAGTTTCTGCTGATCCTTGCAAAGCGCAAAAATCTCTTCGCTGCGCTGAGCGGTGAATCGTGTCAGCAAGTTCGCCCTGAATTTCTCCTCCAGCAACGGGATACCTTCAACCCGGCGCCGACGATGCCCGATCGGGTATTCCACCACCACATTCTCAGTGTTCGAACCATCCTTGAAGAACACCTGCACCGCATTGGCAATCGAGCGTTTATCCGCCTCCAGGTATTCACGGGTGTAACGCGGCTCTTCGACGATGACCATTTTCTCGCGAAGCACATCGATGATTGGATGCGCCTTGTGGAAATCGTCCTCGTAGTGCTCCGCCACCAGATTGCCGAAGGCCAGCGGCACGGCGGTCATGTACTGGATGCAGTGATCGCGGTCGGCGGCGTTTGCCAATGGACCGACTTTGGAAATGATGCGAATCGCCGATTCATGGGTGGTGATGACGATCCTGTCGATTTCGTGCAGGCGATTACGCACTTGCGGATGCAAGGTCACCGCCGCTTCGCAGGCCGTTTGCGCATGGAACTCGGCGGGAAAACTGATCTTGAACAGCACGTGTTCCATCACATAACTGCCGTACGGCCGCGAGAAACTGAACCCGCGCCTGTCTTCTGGCTTGAGTGCCAGATCGCTATTGGTGTGGCTGAACAGTACGTCGTAAAAACCCCACTGCTTGGCACTCAATACGCCGGGGATGCCCATCTCGCCGCGCATCGCAATGTCCGCCAGGCGCACGCCACGACTGGACGCATCGCCCGCCGCCCAGGACTTGCGCGAGCCGGCATTCGGCGCATGCCGGTACGTGCGCAAGGCCTGACCGTCGGCAAAGGCGTGGGACAACGCCGACAACAACTGTTCGCGATTGGCGCCCATCAGCTTGGCCGCAACCGCGGTCGAGGCGACTTTCACCAGAATCACGTGATCGAGGCCGACGCGGTTGAACGAATTCTCAAGGGCGATCACGCCTTGAATCTCGT
This sequence comes from Pseudomonas sp. P4_C4, assembly GCF_056402055.1. NCBI lineage: Bacteria > Pseudomonadati > Pseudomonadota > Gammaproteobacteria > Pseudomonadales > Pseudomonadaceae > Pseudomonas > Pseudomonas sp. P4_C4. The sequence continues at coordinate 23,399 of NZ_JBFUID010000079.1, forward strand.
GGGCCATGATCATCGATTCAAGCACCGTGCGAACGGTCAGCGGCGCCTCGCCATTGGCCAGGCGCTTTTGCGACAGGTGGTCGGCCACCGCGAGAATACCGCCGAGGTTATCCGACGGATGTCCCCACTCGGCGGCGAGCCAGGTGTCGTTGTAGTCGAGCCAGCGCACGATGCAGCCGATGTCCCACGCCGCCTTCACCGGATCGAGCCGGTAACTGGTGCCCGGCACGCGGGCGCCGAACGGCACGACGGTGCCTTCGACCACAGGCCCCAGGTGCTTGGTGCACTCCGGGAAACGCAGGGCCAGCAAGCCGCAACCCAAGGTATCGATCAGGCAGTTACGCGCGGTATCCAGCGCCTCTTCAGACTCGATCTTGAAGTTGAGAATGTAATCGGCAATGTCCTGCAGGACCTTGTCGTAGTCCGGACGGTTGTTCAGGTCGACGTTGGCACTCATGTTCGATTCACTCTATGAAGTGGGTCGTTGATGGGACCTCGGTTCAGGGCAATGTAGGAGCTGCCGCAG
>NZ_JBFUID010000080.1:0-23480 GCF_056402055.1 Pseudomonas sp. P4_C4
CCTTGAAAGGACTATGAACTGAACATTGTAGGAGCTGCCGCCGGCTGCGATCTTTTGATTTTGTTTTTTTAAGACAAGATCAAAAGATCGCAGCCTGCGGCAGCTCCTACAGGGCGGCGGAGACTTTATCCGCCACGTCCTTGGGCAGCCAGGCCCGCCAGACGTCCGGATGAGCCTTCATGAACGCCTGCGCCGCCTGACGCGGCGGTGTATGTTTCTCGCTCATCTCGGCCAGCGCTTTGTTCAGGGGGGCGATCGGGAAGTCGACCTTGGCGAAGAACTCGACAATCTGCGGATACTGCTTCTGGAAGGGTGTGGACACACCGATCGACAGCTTGGAGGCCAGGGAACGGGTCGGCTGTGGGTTGGGGTTATCGGCGTCGGTCAGGGTCTTCCAGGCTTCGGCGTCAAACGGTGGCTCTTCCAGTTGTATCAGCTTGAAGCGGCCGAGCAACGGCGTGGGCGACCAGTAGTAAAACAGTACCGGCTTGCCACGACGAATGGACGAACTGATCTCTGCATCCAGTGCCGCGCCCGAACCACTGCGGAAGTTCACGTAGCTGTCGTCCAGCCCATAGGCCTTGAGCTTCTGCTTGTTGACCACTTCCGAGGTCCAGCCGATGGGGCTGTTGAGGAAACGTCCCTTGGTCGGGGCTTCCGGGTCCTTGAACACGTTTTTGTATTTCGGCAGGTCGCTGACGCTGCGCAGGTCCGGTGCCAGCGGCTTGATGCCCTTGGCCGGGTCGCCCTTGATCACATATTCCGGCACCCACCAGCCTTCTGTTGCGCCCTTGACCGTGTCGCCGAGACTGACGACTTTGCCTTCGGCTTCCGCCTTGACCCAGACCGGGCTGCGACCGGCCCACTCTTCGCCAATGACCTGGATGTCATTGTTGGCCAGCGCGGTTTCCAGGGTGATGGTGGTGCCCGGCAAGGTGTCGGTCGGCAGCCCGTAGCCCTTCTCGACAATGATGCGCAGGACATCGGTAATCAGGCTGCCGCTTTCCCAGTTCAGGTCGGCGAAGTGGATCGGCGCCTGGGCGGCAAACACCGGGGCGGGAATCGCCAGCAAACCGAAAGTGGCCAGGACAGCAGCCAGCAACCGTCGAAATCCGTTCATGCTTTTGCACCTCGTGCTGTTCACAGCAATAGCAGGATGGCCTGACAGTAGACCGCCAAGCCTCTGAATACTCAGTCCAATGACTGTAGTAGAGGTTCCTGCTTTCGAGGTGCGTGGATCAGTTTTCGCAGGTTTCCTGCAAACGCATCAGCTCGCGTCTGACCATGCTGGCGTATGCCGCCGGTTGCAGTTGGTAAAGCTGTGACGCCACCCAATTCAGCCAGGCTCCTTGCAGAATGACCTTCTGCCCGAACAGCCGCCGCGCTTCGTCTTGAGCGCTGGCCAGGTTCTGTTCGTGGAAATCGGCGCGGGTCAGGGTCATCACTCGCTGGCCTTGAAGGTCACCAGCTCGCCCTTGCGCCACTTGGCCGCTTTGGCGGTCACGGCTTTGAGGGTCTTGGTCAGGCCTTCCTGCAGCTGTTGATGGGCGGCAAACACCATCACCACGCTGTGACCTTCCTTGAACACTATCCCCTGACCGTCGGCCGTGGTCACGAAGGCGTAATCGCCAATTCCGTAAACCGTCAGTTTGATGTCGCGGAACTTGATGTCCAGCTTGCCGCCTTCGCGACTGGGCAGCACGGACGCGCTGAAATGATCACCGACCTTGAGCTTGAGTCCGGGTTTGTCGTCCACCACCAGGGCTGATTCGGTGTCGATTTCGGCAATGTAGATGCCTTCGGCGTTCTGTTCGGTGATGTAAACGAAACGTGACTGAAACTGCTTGACCAGCTTTGCGCGCAAATCACCCAGTACGAACAAAGCATGCATATCGAGATTACTTACTGCCAAGGAAACATCCCCACATCTGAAAAATGGTGCCGTGCGCGAAAAATAAACGCACAGCCAAAAAAGCGGCAATGCCGAAGGTGTCGCCAAAGAACCCGGATTGAAGTCCTGAATGAGCAGTGCACTCATTCATCACGAAGCTTGAGAAGACTACTGGAACGTCACTCGCGTCGTCCTGACTGGCGTTCGTCACAGGCTGAAGGAAAACGCCCTTCCTGCTGCCAGAAAATTATGGACTATCAACTTCGGGGAAAAATCTCATCAAGAAAAAATCCTTTCCTACATATCGTCCGCAAAAAATTGCTTTAGATAAACATCGATCACCCGCCAGTGAGGGTGATTCTAGAGCAGCGATGCTCTTGGAGACTAGCCAAAACGACGTGCATACGTCGATAAAACCATGAAAAGGACTTCACATGTGCACGCTGACTCACTTTGCTTATCCGTTGGTGCCTGACTCGGAAACAGCGCCAACCGCGCATCCGATACGGTTCCGCCACCACGAACCGCATCACGATGTCCCGGCCCGCCCGCGATTTCAGGTGGTGATGGCGGGCATTGCCTTCTTTCATATCAAGGATATTTCGACAGGCTGCGTAAGAGGTTTCCGAGCCGATCATAACGAAGCCTGTGCCCTCGCCCGGTTTCTGGAATCACATTGTTGACATGCCCGCCGCACYCATCGCCATCGACGTTTCGTCTGCCCGCCGACTTATCTGAGCCGTCGACGGGCAACTACTGCCATACTGCCCGCCAAATAAAACGGATCCGCAGAAAATCGGGTCGCGTTGACAACAACAACGTATTTCCAGGGGAAGTCGGCAACGTGACGGAATTTGATATCGGCGAGTTTTTTATCCGGGGTGAAGCCAGAGAAGTCGAGGGTGAATTCCAGGCCGTGATTGTCATGCGCGCCAAACCACCGCTCAAGACCGTGACGTATTACCAGGTCGAAAAGGATCGCTGGTTCAAAACCCCGGATGTCGCCGCCATTGCGGCCCAGGAATCGGCCAGGGAACTGAAGGCGGCGGTCGATGCGGGCGCGCTGAAAGCCTGATTGTCGGGTTGGCGGTGCGCGAAGACGTAGATTGGGCGCGGGTGGTCGACGACCTGAACCTGCGTATGCACCAGACGCACTGACCACCTCAATGCAGGCTGCCAGGTTCTTCGGCGTTCAATTGCGCCAACCAGGCAGCCTTGCACTCCTCCGCTTCATCGCGACTGGAGAACGCCGTGCCCCGGCGCTCGCCATTGAACAACACCACCCAACAGACCCTGCGCCCCATGGATCGCAAATTGGCGGGCACACCGCTGCCGATCATGACCGCGACATCCACTTTGCCTTGCATGCTGACCTCTCGAAATTAATTAGCAACCTAATTAGTAGGTATGTTATTTAGTTTTTCGACGAGGAAACAGCAACTCCCTGCACAGGTTCATTGCAGGATTCGTAACAATCATCCGGCAGCCCGGGCTTTCTAGCGCGGCTTTTGCGGTTTGTAGCCCAGGCGCAAACCGCCCCAGTGCCGGCCCTTGAGCATGATCGGCACCGAAAGATCGTGCATCAACTCGCCGGTATCACGGGTATAGGTTTGCAGCAGCACGGCCTTCTGATGGCTGCCACAGCGGATTCCGGTGCGGTCAGCGAACTTGCGTTTGGTCCGGTTCTGCAAGGCATCGATCTGCGCGTCGCCCGTCAGTGGCTGGCTGAACGCCTTGTTATGGGTCGGCACATAACCCTGCTGGGTGCAGGCGATGGCGAACACCAATCCTTCGTGACGCGGTAACAACGGTTCCTGGATCGTTGGCAAAACCTGATCGGTGTAGCGGTCGAAACGCGTCTGGTACTTGGCCGGGCTGGTATTGGGGAGGGTCTGGTATTTGCGGTCGAACAGATCGTCGAGACTGATTCGACCGGCATCGATGTCCGCCTCGAAACGCGCTGCAATCTGGCTCGCGCCTTCCCGGGCCAGGTCATAGATCCGCTGGTGATAGTCATCCAGCCCCACCTCGGCAAGACGCTCGCTGATGGTTTCGGCTTGCCCTTCCATTTGCACCGCCGCATGGGCCAGACGTTGAGTCTGCTGGTCGCTGACGGCCAGGTCGCTGCGCATCTGTTCGATGGCGTGAAACAGGCTATCGAGTTGTTCACGGTTGGTGTCTGCCCCCTGGGCGATTTCCCCGACCTGGGACTCGACACTGGCCGCCAGACGGGCAATGTTCTCCAGGTGCTGCCCCGTCTGTTCGACCTGCTCGACGCCGGTGTCGAGGTCGCTGGACAGTTGGCGGATCTGCTCCACCACCTGCGCGGTGCGTTGCTGGATGTCGGCCACCATTTCGCCCACTTCGCCCGTGGCCGTCGCCGTGCGTGCGGCGAGCCCACGCACTTCGTCGGCCACCACTGCAAACCCGCGACCGTGCTCCCCCGCCCGCGCCGCTTCAATAGCGGCGTTCAACGCCAACAGATTGGTCTGGCTGGCGATGGACTGAATCACCAGAGTCACGCGCTGGATATCATTGCTGCGCAGGCTCAAGGCTTCGATCAGTTCACGGCTGTTGCTGGCGCGCTGGCTGAGCTGATGCATGTGCGCAATGGACTCGATCAGTTCCGTACGCCCGACCGCTGCGCTTTGATGAGCCTCGCTTGCGGCACTGAGCGCCTGGCGACTGAGCGTCGAGGCGGCCTGTTCGGTGGTGATCATGACCTCGGCGTTGCTGACAATCTGTGCCGCCGCCGTGAGCTGCGATTGCAGTTTGTCCGCCAGTTGCCGAACCGAGAACGCCACACCGGCGGCTGACAGCGCGTTATGGCTGGTGGTGTAGGAAAGATCGCGAGTCAACTCGCCGATGGCATCGGGGTTGTCGGGGGAAGCCGCCTGCGGGGTCGCGCGCGAACGCAGGCGAGGCAGCCAGATAATCAATATGGCCAGGGGCAGGCCAAGGTAGAGCGACCAGTAACCCTGCGTCATGCCACATAACAACAGCATCAGGGCGATGCTTTGCAGTGTCGGTGTCAGCCAGCGGTTTTTCGGCAATAGCACTGGTGCAGGCACTGCCGCAACCAGAGACCCGTCTCTCGTCATCATCGTTACCCCGGAAAGCTTCTAATTGTTGTCTTCGCATTAAACGCCACCATAAAGCCATTATCCATGAGCCTTTAGTCGTGAGCGTTGCAGCAGATCAATAGAAAAACCGGGAAATCGAAGACGGCAGAAAACAAAGATCGCAGCCTGCAACAGCGCCCTGCGTCAATTGCGCTGGGGCTGCCGCAGGCTGCGATCTTTTCAGGGCAGCCCGGATCAAAGGGGCTGCCTTGCAGAATCAGGCCTGACGCTGGTGCTTGTCGATTTGCTCGTGACGCTCTTGAGCTTCGATGCAGTACTTGGTGGTCGGGCTGATCAGCAGGCGCTTGAGGCCAATCGGCTCGCCGCTGTCGTCGCACCAGCCAAAGCTGTCTTCCTTGATGCGCTCAAGGGCTTGTTCCAACTGAGGCAGCATGCGCTGGTCGCGATCGATAGCGTTCACCAGCCAGGTGCGCTCTTCTTCGACCGAAGCCGCGTCTGCCGGATCGGCCGGGGTGTCCAGGCTTTCGATGGCGATGCGGTTCTGTTCGATGCGCTCATGGGTTTCGACTTTCATGTTCTGCAACAGCTCGGAGAAAAAAGCATGTTGCTCGGCATTCATGTAGTCATCCGCCGGCATGGCCAGCAACTTGTCCTTTGTCATTGATATCTCTATAAAAAAACGTGCATTAAGGCGAATAAGGGAGCGTTCCGGCAGACCTGCGCAGGCCATCGGAAAGGCGCCGTTTGTTCCAAGCGCCACCCGGCACTCAATTTACGAGGGGCGGCAGTCTACGGCCGACTTGAGGCCTCAGCAACTGAAAAGACAGCGAATTTGTCCGACAAAGCCCTGAAAATGCTCTACGGCAGGCTTTGAGGCGGTAATCGGAGTGCGTTTATAGCAAGAAATTCAATCGAGCGTAGGTATATAGAAGACAAACGGCTTGCACCGGGCATTATTCACAGTCATTTGCAGGGCTGCGAACCTCAGCTAAGGTTGTCCCTCCCGAAATGGCCATATAAAGGAAAGGACCATGAAGCTGATCGGTATGCTGGATTCACCCTATGTCAGGCGCGCCGCCATTTCTGCCAAATGCCTGGGGATCACCCTGGAACATCAATCGGTCTCGGTGTTCCGCCACTTCGAACAATTCCAGCAGATCAACCCGGTGGTCAAGGCGCCCACGCTGGTGCTGGATGACGGTGAAGTGTTGATGGATTCGACGCTGATCATCGACTACCTGGAAACCCTGACCGATAACAGCCTGATGCCCGTCGAACCGAGTCAGCGCCTGCGCGCGTTGCGCCTGATTGGCCTGGCGCTGGCCGCCAGCGAAAAGTCCGTGCAGCTTTACTACGAGCGCAACTTGCGGCCGGTGGAAATTCAATTCGAACCCTGGGTGCAACGCGTCGAAGGACAGCTGACGGCGGCCTATTCGGCGCTGGAGCGGGAGCTGGAAAAGCAGCCGCTGAAGACTGACGGTTCGATTGAGCAGGACGGCATTACCCTCGCCGTAGCCTGGAGCTTCACCAACCTGGTGGTGCCGGATCAGGTGAGTGCGGCGCAGTTTCCGCGGGTTGCTGCATTCACGGCGTATGCCGAAGGGTTTGAGGTGTTTATCAGTACACCGATTGACTGACCGATTCATTTCCCGGCTCCGGGCGGCGTTCCGACGAAACCAGGGCAGTCACCAGTGTCGCGTCCATGAACTTTTATTTAGAAAGCCTGCGACCATTTCTTGGCAAAATGCCGCACAACGTTGTGAACATTTAATCAGGCCAGCCCTATGACCCGCATCTTGACCATCGAAGACGACGCCGTGACCGCCCGGGAAATTGTCGCCGAACTGAGTAGCCACGGCCTCGACGTCGACTGGGTCGACAATGGTCGCGAAGGGCTCGAACGTGCGGTCAGCGGCAACTATGACCTGATCACCCTCGATCGCATGTTGCCCGAGCTCGATGGCCTGGCGATTGTCACCACGCTGCGGACCATGGGCGTGGTCACGCCGATCCTGATGATCAGCGCACTGTCCGACGTCGATGAACGTGTGCGCGGCTTGCGTGCCGGCGGCGACGACTACCTGACCAAACCCTTCGCCACCGATGAAATGGCCGCCCGGGTCGAAGTCCTGCTGCGCCGGCAGAACACCGTGACCGCACAAGCCACCACGCTGCGGGTGGCGGACCTGGAACTGAACCTGATCAGCCACGAAGCCAGCCGCGACGGCCAACTGCTGACGCTGTTGCCCACCGAGTACAAACTGCTGGAATTCCTGATGCGCAATACCGGGCAAATCCTCTCGCGGATGATGATTTTCGAAGAGGTCTGGGGTTACCACTTCGACCCCGGCACCAACCTGATCGACGTCCACATCGGCCGTCTGCGCAAGAAGATCGACCCGCCTGGCAATGTCCCACTGATTCGGACCGTGCGAGGCTCGGGTTATGTCATTGCCGAACCCGTCTAAAGGCTGGCGCTCTTCCAGCAGCCGTTTGCTGGCGCTCTACAGTTCGCTGTTCGTGATCTGGAGCGGGATTCTCATGGGGGTCATGTACTACGAGGTTTCCGCTTACCTGGACAACCTGGCCAAGCATTCGCTGATGCAACGCCAGCACCTGTTTTCGCGCTTCTCGGGCGAGCAGCTGGTGGACGCCCTCGCCGTCAGCATGACCTTCGACATCCGCGGCATCGACGCCTACGGCCTGTTCGATGCCCGACACCGTTACCTCAGCGGCGCCCTGCGCTACATTCCGGATGGCTTGCCGCTCGATGGCAAGATCCACACGCTCAGCGACTGCGCCGAGTCCGACGACCCGACCCTGCCCAACGACAGCTGCGACGCCGTGGCGACCCAGACCCGCGATGGTTGGTGGCTGATACTGGTTCGCGACAACGGCTCGCTGTTCGCCGTGACCCGGATCATCCTTCACGCCTTGTTCTGGGGTGTGACCCTGACCATCGTGCCGGGTATCGTCGGCTGGTCTTTGCTGCGGCGCCGGCCGTTGCGGCGCATTCGCGGGATTCAGGCCAGTGCCGAAGCCATCGTCGCTGGCGACCTGAGCCGGCGCTTGCCACTGTCCAATCGGCGAGACGAACTGGACATGCTCGCCGCCATCGTCAACGCCATGCTCGAACGCATCGAACGCCTGATGAACGAGGTCAAGGGCGTGTGCGACAACATCGCCCATGACCTGCGCACGCCCCTGACCCGTCTGCGCGCGCAGCTTTACCGCATGCAGCAGCAAGCCGGCGAAGGCTCGCCGCAGGCCATGCAACTGGACCTGGTGCTGGCCGAGGCCGACACACTGATGGCTCGTTTCCGTGGATTGCTGCGAATTTCCGAACTGGAAGACCGCCAGCGCCGCTCCGGTTTCGTGCAAGTGGACCCGGTGGCGTTGTTGCAAGAGCTGCATGAGTTCTATCTGCCCCTGGCGGAAGACGACGGCCTGATGTTCCAGCTGCACCTGCCCGCGTCATTGCCACCCCTCCATGGCGACCGGGCACTGCTGTTCGAAGCGGTGGCGAACCTGCTCAGCAACTCGATCAAATTCACCCCGCCCGGTGGCGCGGTGATCTTGCGGGGGGTCAATGATGGCGGGCACACGCGAATCGAAGTGCTCGATTCCGGCCCGGGCATTCCCGAGGCGGAACGTGAAGCGGTGTTCCAGCGTTTCTACCGTGCCGAGGCGGGCAATCAGAAAAGCGGCTTCGGGCTGGGGCTGTCCATCGTCGCGGCGATTGTCAGCCTGCACGGGTTTACGCTGGAGGTCGGCAGCAGCGAACTGGGTGGCGCGCGGCTGGTGCTCGATTGTCGGCAGAGTCTGATTCCCCCGGCCTGATACAAATCTGCCTGAGCTGACACAGGACCTGTAGGAGCGAACCTGCTCGCGATGGCGGCAGCACATCCAACATCCATGTGACTGCCCCACCGCTATCGCGAGCAGGCTCACTCCCACAGGTTGCGCGTCTTTCCTGGACGTTTGGTGCTTTACTGAGAAGACTCAAAAAACCACCGAGAACCCCGGCATGAACCGCAACGACCTGCGCCGCGTGGACATGAACCTGCTGGTGATTTTCGAAACCCTGATGTTCGAAAAGAACCTGACCCGGGCCGGGGAAAAACTGTTCCTCGGCCAACCCGCCGTCAGTGCGTCGCTGGCAAAGTTGCGCGATCTGTTCGACGACCCGTTGCTGGTGCGCAACGGACGAACCCTGGAGCCGACCCCGCGGGCCTTGCAGATTCTCAAGGAGTTGCAACCGGCGATGGACACCATTTCCGGAGCGGTCAGCCGGGCCAAGGATTTCGAGCCGTCCACCAGTCGCGAGGTGTTTCGCATCGGTCTGTCCGACGACGCCGAGTTCGGGTTGTTTCCGCCGCTGCTCAAGCAGATTCGTGAGGAAGCGCAGAACGTTGTGGTTGTGGTGCGCCGGGTGAATTTCCTGCTGATGTCGCCAATGCTGGCCAGCGGCGAGATTACCGTCGGCATCAGCTACACCACGGAATTGCCGGCCAATGCCAAGCGCAAGAAATTGCGCGACTTGAGTGTGAAGATCCTGCGCGGCGATGACCGCCCCGGCCCGTTGACCCTGGACGAGTTCTGCGAACGCCCTCACGCGCTGGTGTCGTTCTCCGGGGACTTGAGCGGTGCCATCGACCACGACCTGGCACGGATTGGCCGTTCGCGCCGGGTGGTGCTGGCGGTGCCACAGTTCGCGGGGTTGCGGGCCTTGCTGGCGGGTACTGACATGCTCGCCACCGTGCCGGATTACGCGGCCAGTGCCTTGATCGAAGGCAGCAGCCAGCTCCGGGCAGACGACGCGCCGTTTGATATCAAGCTGTCCGAACTGTCGATGGTCTGGAACGGGGTCAACGATAACGATCCGGCAGAACGCTGGTTGCGCTCGAAAATTGCACAGCACATGGCGGCGCCACTATCGGGGCATTGATCGACTGCAGGACTATCGGCTCGGACTCGCGCAAATACACCGGCATGTCGGTCACCGGTGGCATGGCCGGAATCTCGAAGTACATCTGCACCACCCAGCCACGGTGATAGCTGGCGTGGTTGACCACGTGCATCAGCATCGCGCCGGCGCTCATGGTGCCGCTTTCGCCCGAGACAAAGGTGAATTCCAGGGGCTTGTCCAGGGAGGCATCGGTTTGCCGGGCGCTCCAGTCGCAGTACCAGCGATCGATGTCTTTTTGCGCCAGGCGCAGTTCGGACAGATCGGCATGCAGCAGGTCGTGTGAAGTCTTGAAGCCATGCCCCCGGCCTTCGAGGTGCGCCTGCCAGATGCAATCCACCACGTACACGTGATTGAGGGTGCCGATCATGTTTTTGAACACCGACACCCGTTCTTTTTTGACTTCGCCCGGAGGGAGCGCTGCGAGGCTGTCAAAGAGGCGCTGATTGGCCCAGCGTTTATAATCGGCCAGCAGACAGGCAGTGCGTACGGTGATCATCAGAGTTCTCCGATGGCAGTAAGCGCACTCCCTAGCATAGACCCAATGCCCGCAAGGCAGTGCCAGCCCTGATCATCGGTCGTCCAGGCGTTTTACTACGTGTTCGGCGAGCGCCAGGCAACTGGTCAGCCCCGGTGATTCGATGCCGAACAGATTGACCAGCCCCTCCACCCCATGCTCGGCCCGACCGCTGATGAGAAAGTCGGCAGCCGGTTCAGTCGGCCCGCTGATTTTCGGGCGAATGCCGCTGTAGGCCGGTTGCAGGCTGTTGTCCGGCAAACCCGGCCAATAATGGCGGATCGCCTGATAGAACCCTTCGGCCCGGCGGAGTTCGACGCGGTAATCGATGTGCTCGACCCATTCGATATCCGGCCCGAAGCGCGCCTGCCCACCCAGGTCGAGCGTCATGTGCACACCCAGTCCCGCGTTCTCCGGGGCCGGATACACCAGGTGGCGAAACGGCGCCCGGCCGCTGAAACTGAAATAACTGCCCTTGCACAAATGCGCCCGGGGAATGAATTGCCCAGGCAGACCGACAATAGCGCGCGCCACCCCGGGAGCGGACAGCCCCGCGCAATTGATCAATTCGCGGCAGTACAGGGTCATGGGTTGAATGCCGCCCATGCGCAGCTCGAAGCCCTGCTCCATGCAACGGGCCGACAGCAGCGGTGTGCGCAAGGCCAGCGTCGCTGCGAACCGCTCGGCATCGCCCTGAAGTGCCAGCATCAGGGCGTGGGAGTCGACGATGCCAGTAGACGGCGACCACAGCGCCGCGACACAGGACAACGCCGGCTCAAGCGCCCGGGCCTGTGCCCCATCCAGCCATTGCAGGTCATCGACACCATTGAGACGCCCCTGCTGCAACAGACGCTGCAAAGCCGCGTACTGCTGTTCATCGGTGGCCACGATCAGCTTGCCCACGCGCCGGTAATCGACACCGTGCTCATCGCAATAGGCGTAGAGACGCTGCTTGCCCTCCACGCACAACCGCGCCTTGAGGCTGCCGTCCGGATAATAGATGCCGGCGTGAATCACTTCTGAGTTACGCGAACTGATGCCCGTGCCGATCCCCCCGCCGGCCTCCACCACCAGCGCTTCCCGCCCGCTCATGGCCAGCGCCCTGGCCACCGCCAGCCCGACCACGCCTGCCCCGATCACCACGCTTTGAATATCGACGTTCAACGACCTTGCCTCCCTCTCAGCCCGTTCCTCGCTAATGCCAGGGAACTCTCGGCGACCGCCACGCATCCTAAACTATGTGGTAATTCCCTTATGCTTCATGCTGTCGGAGGACACCGTCATGCGCCGGATGTTTATCATTTCTTCCCTGGTACTTTGTTTACCCTTCGGCTCGGCTCTGGCCAAAGTGGATGCGGGTGACGTCGCCACTTCCGCCGGGGTTTCCGCTTCGCTGTACTCAACGTTCAAAGACCACAAACTCATGATTCCCGCCCGGGATGACGCTTCCAGCTTCGTCGCCAGTGGCGGTGCGATTCGTGGTGCCTATCTGGAGGCGGTGTTGAAAAAGATCCGTCAGGACAATCCCGCCCTCAACAACGCAAGCGACGAAGACCTGGCCCGCGCCATTCTCGTCCAGGAAGGCGTTGCCGCCGATCACTGAAGATCGTCATCGCCAGCGGTGGGGCTTGTGACGCCGGGATAGCGTTTCCAGCCCTACCTCGCGTGCGTGCCAGTGGACAAGCTTGCCCACCCGGCCACGAGTTGTGCGTTGATACTCACCCCGCCGCACACCACGATCACCACGTCATGGGCGTCGGCAATCGCCGGGTGATCGAGGTAGGCAATCGCCAATGAAACCCCGCACGCCGGCTCGACCAGCTGACGCAAATCATTGGCGTAACGCACTACGCCCATGATCGCCTCATCATCACTGAGCACCACGCATTCATGGGGAAAATCGCCGATGTGTTTGACCGGCCAGGCGGCCACTTGCGCGGCGCCCAGGGAGGTGGCGACAGTGTCGATTTTCGGCAATTTGACCGGGTACCCGGCCGCCACCGCCGCGGCGAACGATGCCGCGCCCTCGGTTTCGCAGGCAACGATGCGGCAATCGGTGTGCCGATGACGAATCAGACCAGTGAGCAGGCCCGCCAGCAAGCCACCGCCGCCCACCGATGCCACCAGCACATCCACTGGCGGGCAGTCGTCAAGGATTTCATCGACCATAGTGCTGTGCCCTTCCCACAACACCGGGTGGTCGAAGGCCGGCACGAATTCACTGCGTGGGTCCTGGGCGAGTTCCCGTGCCCGTTGATTGGCTTCGTCCCAGACCTTGCCGTGGACGATCACCTCGGCGCCGGTCATGCTGATCCGCGCCCTGGTGCTTTGCGGGGTGGTGTGCGGCACCACGATGCATGCCTTGAGCCCCAGGCATGCAGCGGCCATGGCCGTGGCCAGTCCCGCGTTACCGCCGGAGGGACAGACCACCTTGCGCTTGCCCTGCTGCGCCGCCCGGCTGCACAGCAAGCCAATGCCGCGTATTTTGAACGAGCCGCTGGGTTGCAGGTTTTCCAGTTTCAGCCAGATACGGCGGGACGGGGTCGACAGGCCAGGGTGCAGGATCAAAGGCGTTCGGATGTGAAGCATATGGGCTCCTGTTACACGCCACCGGCTCGCGGAGCACTTCGGCCAGCCGGTGGTGAACGGTCCTCTCTCCCAAGCTTAGTTCACCCGGCCTCGGGGTGACCGTCTCAGCGGTCCGGCGCCGGTTGCGATCTTTTACCCATGGAAACTCTGAGGCCAAAGAACGATCAAAAGATCGCAGCCTACGGCAGCTCCTACGTAAGCCTGTTCGCGGAGGCACCATGAAAATCTCGGCCAAACTGGCGTTTTTCGCCGTCGTCAGCACCCTCGCCTACCTCGCCCTGGCGATCTGGGGACTGGGTGGTTTCGCAGCCTATTTCAGCCACGGTTCACTGGTCGTCGTTGCCCTGGCCACTCTGATCATGGCTGTCGCTTCTCTGTTCACCGAGGTCAACCTGAGCTCGGGGGAACGCGAAGACCGGGCCAACCGCTGGGTCATTCCGGCCTTCGGCGTGATCGGCTTACTGAGCGGCTTTCTGCCGGCTTATACCGACCGCATCGATTTCTGGACTTTTGGCGGTGAAGGCGTGCGCTGGCTCGGCACACTCTTGTTCGTCGGCGGCGGCGCGCTGCGGTTATGGCCGGTGTTTGTGCTGGGCAAGCGCTTCAGCGGGCTGGTGGCCATTCAGCCGGGGCATCGGCTGGTCACCGATGGGATTTACCGCAACCTGCGCAACCCCAGTTACCTGGGGATGATGGTCATCGGCATGGGTTGGGCATTGGCCTTTCGTTCTGGTGTCGGGCTGATATTGGTGGCGCTGACGCTGATCCCGCTGATCGCGCGCATTCACTCGGAAGAAGCCTTGCTCCGGGCACAGTTCGGCAGCGAATACGAGGCCTATTGCGCCCGCTCCTGGCGGCTGATCCCTAAAATTTACTGAATCAAACACAAAAACCTGTGGGAACGTCGCCCGGCCCTTCCTACAAGGATTGCTGTTGTTTACACAGACTTCAATCGAACCGAACCATCGGCATCCACCTGAACCCGGACCGATTCATAACCCGCCAACGTCGCATGCAACGTCTTGATCGGCTGTTCATGAGTCGCCGTCACGATCATCAAATCCGCCCCCGCCGCCTCGGCCGCCAGAATGCCCACCGTAGCGTCTTCGAAAATCAGACATTGTGCAGGCTCGACACCCAGGCGCCGGGCCGCGAGGCGGTAACCCGCGGGGTCCGGTTTGCCGGCAGTCACATCCTCGGCAGTGATCATGACGGCGGGTTCGGGAATCCCCGCCGCCGCCATTCGCCGCAACGCCAATTCCCGTGGGGCGGAAGTGACGATGGCCCACTGATGAGTCGGCAGTGATTTGAGAAAGCCCGCCGCGCCAGCCACTTCGAATACCCCGTCGACATCGTCGATTTCCGCTTCGGTAATCCACGCGGCTTCGGCCTCGGCATCCACCCCGGGCAAGCCCAGGCGCCTGATGGTGTCGACGGCGCGGGCGCCGTGAATGGAGGGCAGGAAGGTGTCGACATCGACGCCATGGCGCACCGCCCAGGTTGTCCAGACTCGCTCGGCGGCGGCAATGGACGTCAGCACGGTGCCATCCATGTCGAACAGAAAGGCACGGTAAGTTGAGTTGAAAACAGTGTGATCAGACAAGGAAAAGAACCTCGCAGGTGCCGGACGGATTTGCCCGGGAATGTAACACCTGCGAGTGAGTCAGTTGAGTCTCTTTGACTTGAAAGCGCCGTCGACACAATCGAGCAACGAACCGATGGCCCAGGGTTTCTTGATGAACGAAACGGCATGTCGCACCCCGGAGCTGGCCGGGGTTTCGAAACCGGACATGATCATGATCGGCTTGTCCGGCCAGCGATCGCCGAACTGGTTAGCCAGGTCCGCGCCATTGAGCGTGCCGGGCATGGTGATGTCCGTCAGCAGCATGCCCACCTGCGGCGCATGCTGCTCCAGATACATCACTGCCGCGTCCGCACTGGTTTGCGGCTCGACGACAAAACCTTCCTCCTGAAGAATCTCACAGAGAAACTCCAGGATCAGCGGATCGTCCTCAACCACCAGAATCAACCCGCCAGGAAGATCTCCACCCGCCGTCGGTACTCGACTCATGACCCTGCCGCTCCCTGATTGCCTCAATGAAATCGCGGGCTCAAATCCGCTACCTATAGGGTATGAGCAGCGGACTCGGCGGAAAATTCATTTTTGATACAGCCAAGTGGCTGGTATCAAGTGGGCTGATCAATCTTGTGCAGCACGTTACCCCGAGGCCCTGCGGAAAAACCTGTGGGAGCGAGCTTGCTCGCGATGGCGGCGGATCAGTCAACATCGATGTCGACTGTCATGCCCTCATCGCGAGCAAGCTCGCTCCCACAGGGTCTGCGGTGGCTGGACTTACTGCGACATTTCGCTTTTCTTCATCGCATCCTTGGACATCGCGTCTTTTTTCATCTCGTCTTTCTTCATGCTGTCTTTGGACATTGCGTCCTTGGACATCGAATCGGTCTTCTTCATCGCGTCTTTTTTCATCGCATCCTTGGACATGGCGTCCTTGGACATCGAATCCTTGCTCATGCTGTCGTTGCTCATCGTGTCAGCTGCGAACACAGAGGCAGCGCCAACGGCCAGGCACATGGACAGAACAACGGTGGTCAACTTTTTCATGATGAAGCTCCTTGGAACGTGGGTTGTGGACGTGTGAAATGGCCGGCCCCCGTCAGCTGCCACCGAACCAGTTGTAACCCTGGTCTTCCCAGTAGCCACCCGGATAGGTGTTAGTGACGAAAATCGCCTGGATGTGTTTGGGGTTCTTGTAGCCAAGCTTGGTGGGCATGCGCAGCTTCATCGGGAAGCCGTACTCGCGGGGCAGCACGGCGCCGTCGTAAGTCAGCGTCAACTGAGTCTGCGCATGCAGCGCGGTGGCCATGTCGATGCTGGTGTAGTAGTCGTCGGCGCATTTGAAACCGACGTATTTGGCATCGGTGTCGGCGCCGATGCGCTTGAGGAAGTCACTGAAGCGCACGCCGCCCCAACGCCCGATGGCGCTCCAGCCTTCGACGCAAATGTGCCGGGTGATCTGCTCGGTCTGGACCATGGCGCGCAGCTCTTCGAGGCGCCAGCTGCGTTTGTCGGCGACCAGGCCGGTGACTTCCAGGCGATAGCCCTCCTCCTCCACCGTCGGCGCCTCGTCGATGCCGTAAAAGGCATTGAAGGGAAACGGCCGGGTGATCATCGACTCTGGATAGGTCGGCGCCATGGCGTTGGGGTTGAACAGCCAGCCTTGCACCCGGTCATTGAAACGCGACATGGACGACAGCGCGGTTTCGACGCTTTCGTTGTCGGTGATGTTGCAGCCGGACAGCATGGCCACGCCGCCGAGGGTCAGGCCACGCAGCAGGAACGAACGGCGCGAGCGATCTTCGATCTGCGGGGCGAGGATCTTGCGGGCGTCGGTGAGGATCGAAGCCTCGTCCAGCCCGGGGACCTGAATGCGCTTTTTCATACCTGCTCCTTGCGGCCGACGATCATGGCCAACAGCGTTTTCGGAACCAGCGCGACCATCAGCAGATGCACTGCCACGAAGGCCACTAACAGCGCCATGGCGAAAAAGTGCACACGGCGCGCGCCTTCATAACCGAACAGCAATTCACGCAACAGCGGGAACTGCACCGACTTCCACAACACCAGCCCGGAGAGCACCAGCAGCGTGATGTCGACCATCACGAACAGGTAAGCGACCCGTTGCACCTGGTTGTAATGACTGAGGTCGGCATGCCCGAGTTTTCCGCGCAAGGCGGCCCACAGGTCATGCAGCACACCTTTGGGTGAAACCGGGAAGAAACGCCGCTTCAGGCGCCCGCTGAACAGGTTGAAGGCCAGGTAGATCAAACCGTTGATCGCCAGGAACCACATCGCCGCGAAATGCCATTGCAGCGCGCCACCGAGCCAGCCGCCGAGGGTGATCGACTTGGGAAAACTGAATTCATAGATCGGCGAGGCGTTGTAGATGCGCCAGCCGCTGGTCACCATCACCAGCACCGCCAGGGCGTTGAGCCAATGGGTCAGGCGTAGCCAGCGTGGATGACTGGACTTGGGTGAAGCAGTGCTCTGCGACATGTCCGGCTCCCGGTTGTTGTTCGTTGGAGCCGATTATGGGAGCCGGAAGATCGCCAAATCCTCACGTAAAGTTAAATTAAACGTGATAACTGCCACCGGATACTTGTAGGAGCGAGCTTGCTCGCGAWGGTGTATCAGGCGCCGCTGTGTCGACTGACACACCATCGCGAGCAAGCTCGCTCCTACAGGGTTTTGTGTGCTCCGCCGGTTGCGCAATTATGGTTAAATGCCGCCCCCGAAATTTGCCGACCCAGACCAATGAACGCTGAAGCCCTCGCCACCCTCAACCAGCACCTGCTGACCGCCCTCGCGGCCGTCCCCGCCGAAACCCGCCGCCTGTTCCACGGCCGTGGCCGCTGCTGGCCGGGGCTGGAGCAAGTGACTGTGGACTGGTTGCAGGGCGTGGTGCTGGTGGCGCTGTTCAAGGAGCCGGAAGCGGCGCAACTGGAAGACTTGAAGCAGGTGCTGATGACGATCACCCAGTCTGAACAGTGGGCAAAATCCGGTGCCCACACGCTGCTGTTGCAACATCGCTACCTGCTGCAAAGCACCACCGAGTGGCTGCTCGGGGAAGAGATCGACGAACTGACGATCACTGAGGGCAGGCTGAAGTACCGGGTCGACCTGGGCCGCAAACAGAACACCGGGCTGTTCCTCGACATGCGCTACGGCCGCGATTGGGTCCGCGCCAATGCCGAAGGCAAGCGGGTATTGAACCTGTTCGCCTACACCTGCGGTTTCTCGGTGGCGGCCATCGAAGGCGGCGCGAGCCACGTGGTCAACCTCGACATGTCGAGCCCCGCCTTGAACCGTGGCCGCGACAACCACCGGCTCAACGGCCACGACATGAGCAAGGTCAGCTTCCTCGGTCACGACCTGTTCAAATCCTGGGGCAAGGTGATTGGCAAGGGGCCGTACGACCTGGTGATCATCGACCCGCCGTCGTTCCAGAAAGGCAGCTTTTTGCTGACCAAGGATTACCAGCGCGTGCTGCGCCGGTTGCCGGAATTGCTCAGCCCTGAAGGTACGGTGTTGGCCTGCATGAACGACCCGGCGTTTGGTGCCGACTTCCTGATCGACGGTGTTACCCGTGAGGCGCCAAGCCTGCGGTTCGAGCAGCGTCTGGAGAATCCGCCGGAGTTTCCGGATGCGGATGTGGAGTGTGGTTTGAAGGCGTTGGTGTTCAAGCTGCGGAGCTGAAAGATCGCAGCCTGCGGCAGCTCCTACGGACCTGTGCATACCCCTGTAGGAGCTGGCGAAGCCTGCGATCTTTAGACTTGGATCTCAACGCGGCCGCAACACCAGCGCAAACAACTCGCCATGCCCGTTCACGTTGAGCTTGTGATAGAGGTTGCGCCGGTGCACTTTCACCGTCTCCGGGGAGATGCCCATTTGCTGGGCGATGGCCTTGCTGGAAAAGCCCTGGAGAATCAGGCGTGCGGTTTCGATCTCACGCACTGTCAGGCGTGCGTCGAAGCGATCGAGCAAGGTCGCCAGATCACCGGCCGGTGGTTCGGCGACCRGCCCTTGCGGCGGCAGCAAATCCAGGTGTCGGCGCATCGCCGCCAGCACCCAGTCACGCACGCAAATCAGGCGGCCCTGCTCCTCGAGGCTGAAGCGCGTCGAACGCCCGAGGGACAAGCCGAGCACGGCGCCGTCGACGTTGACCATGAACTGCAACTCGTCCCCACCGACCACGGTGCTGAAGTAACTCAGGTAGTACTCGCTGTGCTGGAACTGGTCGGGGGCCACCGATTCGAGGCTGTGCAAGCCGTCGGCGATGCCCGCGCAGGCCGCTTGATAGAACGGATCGAGCAGGTACATGCCAGCGCAGTAGTCCGCCAGTTCTTCATGCTCGTCGGGGCTGCCCTGGGCATCGAAGTCAATCAGCAGGCGCGGCACGTGGCCCGGGCGCATCAGCGCTACCAGCGCGTTGTCCAGCGGCACCAGCAAGCGCAAGGTATCGACCAGCGCACGCCAGAAGCTGTCCCGCCCCACCGCCGTGAAAACCCGCGCCAGCCCCTGGTGCACCGGCAACTCTTTCAACAACGCGTCCACGCACTACCCCTTTCGAGTAACCCATGATGGGAATGGGTGAAGGCCACCCCGGTCGATACGCTGCAAACTCCTGATTACCACCGGCCGCAACAGGCCAGGAGTGCCGCATCATGAGTCGTCACCGCTTGTATTTCAATCTGGGGTTTGGCGCCTGCCTGACGGTGTCGCTGTCGGCCTTTGCTGTCGAAGCTCCGACCGTGCACGTGTACAACTGGTACGACTACATCGGCCCCACCACCCTACAGGACTTCAAGCGTGACACCGGGATTGCACCGGTCTACGACACCTTCGACAGTGCCGAAGTGCTCGAGGGCAAGTTGCTCACCAGCCGCAGCGGCTACGACGTGGTGGTGGCCAGCAACTTCAGTTTGCCCACGCTGATCAAGGCCGGCGCCCTCGCCCCCCTGCCCCGTGCGCAGATGCCGGACTTCAAGAACATGGACACCGATCTGCTGGCGAAACTGGCCAACAACGATCCAGGCAACCAGTACGCCGTGCCTTACCTGTGGGGCACCAACGGCATCGGCTACAACATCGACAAAGTACGCGCCGCGCTGGGCGACAAGGCGCCGGTGGATTCCTGGGACCTGGTGTTCAAGGAAGAGAACCTGGCCAAACTCGGCGAATGCGGCGTGGCCATGCTCGACTCGCCGTCGGAGATGCTGCCGGTGGCCCTGCACTACCTTGGCCTGCCGCCCAACAGCACCAACCCCGAGGACTACAAGAAGGCCGAAACGCTGCTGCTGAAATTGCGCCCGCACATCGCCTATTTCAATTCGTCGAAGTTCATCAGCGACCTGTCCAACGGCAACATCTGCGTGGCGGTCGGCTGGTCCGGTGCGATGCTCGAAGCCAAGTCCACCGCCGAGCAGGCCGGCAACGGCGTGAAGATCGCCTACAGCCTGCCCAAGGAAGGCGCGCCGGTGTGGTTCGACACGCTGGTACTGCTCAAGGACGCCCCGCACCCGGAACAAGGGATGGCCTTCATCGACTACCTGATGCGCCCTGAAGTCATCGCCCCGGTCAGCGACCACCTCAACTACCCCAACGGCAACCGTAGCGCGACCACGTTGGTGGCCGAAGCCACCCGTAGCAACCCGGCCGTCTACCCGCCAGCCGAAGCCATGGCCACCCTGTTCACCCTCCAGCCCCTGCCGCCGGCCACCGAACGAGTGCGCACGCGGATCTGGAGCAAGGTCAAAAACGGCCAGTGACGAGGACATCACAAAACCCTGTGGGAGCGAGCTTGCTCGCGATGGGGCCGCTGCATTCAATATCGATGGCGACTGATCCACCGCTATCGTCGGAACGCCGCCCGGAGCAAGCTCGCTCCCACAGGGTCCGTGGTGCCCAACAAATATTCTTTTTTCTGCCACGATTCGAAGATGAGAAAACCCATGAAACCACGTGCCCGCGACCTGAACATCCAGTTCGGCCAACTGCAATCCGGCCCGCTCAATGCCATCACCGACGTCCCCGGCGTGCGCGTCGGCCACAGCAATGTACGAGGACGCACCGCCACCGGCCGCGACATCCTCACCGGCGTCACCGTCATCGAACCGCGTGCCGGCTCCACCAGTCAGCAACCGTGCTTTGCCGGTGTGCATGTGCTCAACGGCAACGGCGATGCCACGGGGCTGGAGTGGATTCGCGAGGCCGGCTTGCTGACCAGTCCCATCGCCTTCACCAACACCCACAGCCTGGGCGTGGTGCGCGATGCGCTGATCGTGCTCGACCGCGAGCAGCAACCGGATGACGGGCGTCTCTACTGGAACATGCCGGTGGTACTGGAAACCTTCGACGGCCTGCTCAACGACATCAACGGCTTTCACGTGAAGCCGGAACACGTGGCCCAGGCCGTGCGTTCGGCGGCGGGCGGGCCGGTGACCGAAGGTAATGTCGGCGGTGGCAGCGGCATGATCTGCCACGAATTCAAGGGCGGCATCGGCACCGCGTCGCGACGCTTGAACAGCGCCCAGGGTGGCTGGACGGTCGGCGCGATTGTCCAGGCCAACCATGGCATTCGCAATGAACTGCGCGTTGATGGGTATCCGGTCGGGCGCTACATGGAACAGGTCGATTCGCCGTTCCTCAAGGCCTCGTTGCCCCACCCGGGGATGGGCTCGATCGTGGTCTGCCTGGCCACCGATGCGCCGTTGCTGCCGCACCAGTGCACCCGCCTGGCCCAGCGCGCCAGCCTCGGCCTGGCCCGCACCGGCGGCGGCAATGAAGACCACAGCGGCGACATCTTCATCGCCTTCGCCACCGGCAATGAACACGTGCCGCCGGCCGCCTATGAGAGCAAGAAAGCACCGACCACCGACAACCTGAGCATGGTCAACAACGATCACATCAGCGAGCTGTTCCTGGCGGCCACCGAAGCCGTGGAAGAAGCCATCATCAATGCCTTGCTCGCCGCCGACACCGCCGAAGGCAACGGGCATGCGGTACCGGGGCTGGATGCCGAAACGTTGCTCAAGGCGTTGCGTCGCGCCGGCTGGCCGGGGGATGCGACTAGCGGTACTTGAGTGAAACACTCGGTCTTTCTAGGATGAACTTACGCAGCCGCTTGCTTGCTCAAGCCGCTGCGTAGGTGGTGAGTGAACTGAACCACTACCAAGCTCACCGCTTGTTTTACGCGCATCTTGAGCCTCACGGCTCCACTTCCTCCCCATCAAGAGCTTTGAGGCTCTTTTTTTACCTCTGAAAACCACACATTCCTCCTGCAGGGGATTTGTGGTGTTAAACAGAATGCGGTCAGACCAGGCGCAACCGAGGGCCGGCGGCCGGTACGGCATTGTCACCCAAGCGCCCCCGCACAAATTCATTGGCCTTGCGCGTCAACTGGTCCAGATGCCGGTCGCGCTGTTTTTCCGCGTCGGTCATGGCCCGCTTGCCGTGCTTTTGCAGCAGGTAGGTATGAATCTGCCGCACTTCCAGCGAGCTGTAGATCGACGCCACATCCAGCAAGGCCATCAAGCCATCGGTGGCGTGGTCGCGGGTGTTCATCAACACCTGGGTCGCACGCACGCCCAGCACCTCAAAGCCCATCGCCTCGAAATACGGCACCTTGGCCACCGCGCAGGTCAGTTCGGCATGGGGATAGCGGCCGACCATTTCCCGCAGCATCCGCCGGGCCACGCCCTGGCGCCGATACTCGGCCTGCACCGCCATGTACGCCACGCCACACGCCTCGGGGTCGTCCTGCACCGGCAGGTACAGCACAAAGCCAATCACCTTTTGCGGGTCGTCTTCATCAGTGGCGACAATCAGCTCCACGGCAATGCCTTTTTCACCGTTCAGCGCCTCCAGATACAGGTGCACCTCATAGCCGATCGCGTATTGATAAAGGTTGTACAGCAGGTTGCTGGGCGGGATCGCGACCATGCTGATGTCGGTCAGGTTGTCGACCACCATCTGCAGGATCTGGCTATTGATGTGCTCGGGGCACGGGGTCTTGAAGTGGCTGATCAGGGGCATTGCGGTGACGGGCTCCGGGGGCAAGGGCCGCCTATCATAGCGCGCCTGACCTCGCCAGCGTTTGCGTTACTACGGGAGGCGTTGCGTTTTCGAGGCTGACAGCAGTGAGTCAGGCACACTTTGTGCTGGATGAACTGTGCTCTTCGCGAGTCGGCTCGTCCCCACAGAGGGACAGCGGTTTTGCCCACAACTGGTTTTTCTGTGGGAACGAGCCTGTTCGCGAAAGCGTCCACCATCACACCGGCCTGTGGTGTGAGTGGGGGGGAATGGGTGGGTGAGCCCCCCAACTTTGAGGATTCCCACCCACTGCGCCACTACGACCAAAGTCCAATCCATCAAGCGTTTGATATCAATCAGCTATTTGTCTCCCCCGGATCTCCCCGCGCTTGGCGCACCTCTTGCATCGAGCGTTTTGCCAACGTCAGCCACACCGGCGCGCCCCGAGGGCAACAAAATGAAAAACACGCCTAACCTCAAGTCGCTCGGCCTTTTCAGGAAACCGAGCATCGCCGCTGTGATGCTGATCAACATCAGCCTCGGCAACGCAAACGCCGTACCGCTTGACGATGTCAGCTATCCACCTCCAACGGATCCATCGGCGTATACCAACCCGCCGGCCGATCCCAAGGCCGCGCTGGATTCGATACTGACCATGCCGCCCACCAATCAGGGCGCCATCGCCCTGCCCAATGGCATGTACGGCACCCGCACCACGCCAACGACCGACAACGTGCTGCAGCCGGCCCAGCAAACATCCTTCAAGATCCCCACCAATGGCAAGCCCAGCCCATTGTTCGGGGCCGCGCCGTACTCTCAGCAGC